>JAFUOL010000040.1 GCA_017481865.1 Clostridia bacterium
ATACTCCGCCCATAAACGTTGTGTCGGACGGTTTGGTAATCGCCCAGAGGTGTGACGGACTTTTGCTTGTGGTACGTGCTGATGTTACCACCTATGACGCATTTAAGCACACTGTAAACAACGCTACCGAGCTTGGCATAAATATTTTAGGTGTTATCATAAACGGTACCGATTCCGAAAAAAGCTACAAATACAGCAAATATGGTAGATACGGTAAGTACGGCTACAGCCGTTACGGTTATTACAGATATAGGGACAGTAAATACTACGTTTCAAACCGCAGCGGACGTAATTAGTCATTTAGATAGGGGGGGAATTCTCCCCTATTTTTTATATTTTGAGGTGAAATTTAATTGTTTGATATACATTCCCATATTCTCCCCGCAGTTGATGACGGCGCAAAGGATATAAAAGAATCCTTAGAGCTTTTAAAAATGATGAAGGCTGACGGCATAACCCACGTTATGGCAACACCTCATTTTTATCCTCAGGACACCGACCTTGACGAATTTTTAAGCACAGTTACCGCCGCTTTCGAAAATTTGAAAAAGCTTACTGAAAACACAGACCTACCCAAAATTTATTTGGGCTGTGAACTGCTCTATTTCGACAGCTTAGGGCAGTCCACCTCCCTTGAAAAGCTCTGCCTTAACGAATCGGATTTTCTGCTTTTGGAGCTAACCGAACACTGTATAAACGACAAGCTTTTCGATAATATACTATCTCTTAGAGACGAAATAGGTATAACACCGATAATTGCCCATATTGAAAGATACTGCAGGGGTAAAAATTATAAAAAGCTGTTAAAATTCGTAAATGAGGAAAAAATACCCGTACATATAAATGCCGCCTCGTTTTTCGTACCTCTTTATAAACGCCCACTTAAAAAACTGCTGAATTCCGATGTTACTGTTCTTTTAGGCACCGATACCCATTCCTGCGATTTACGTCCTCCCTGTATGACCGAGGCTCTGAACTTCATTGAAAAGAAATACGGAACACAATGTAAGAATAGAATAGTAAGGCACACAAAACATTTAGGGCAAAAAATTACCGATAAGGAGATCATATGACAAGTAAAAGCTTAAAAATAAATCAAAAGGGCAACCTTAAATACATTACCTTTCCAAAGCTTGAAAAAATTGGTGCCGTAAGACACGTTTTTTCTACAAGGCTCGGCGGAGTAAGCACGGGTGATACAGCTTCCATGAACCTTAGCTTTAACCGTGATGAAAAGGAAACGGTAATGGAAAATTACCGAATTTTATGCGGTGCGGTGGGAATTGATACCGAACATTTGGTGCTAAGCCACCAAACCCACACCAATAATGTAATTACAGTAACAGAAAAGGATTGCGGTACGGGAATTACAAAGCCGTCCTTTAATGACATTGACGGTCTTATAACCAATGTATCGGGTGTAGCCCTTGTGACACAGTATGCCGACTGCACTCCCCTTTTGTTCTGCGACCCCGTTAAAAAGGTTATAGCCACCTCCCACGCAGGCTGGCGAGGTACTGTAAAGCTTATAGGCAAGGTAACGGTCGAAAAAATGGTTAATGAATTTGGCTGTGACCCCAAAAATATCATTGCAGGTATAGGACCTTGTATCGGAAGGTGCTGTTACGAAGTGGATGACCCTGTTTACAACGAGTTTGTAAAAATTCCCTTTTTAGACCTCAGTAAAATAATCACCCCAAAAGGCAACGGAAAATATATGCTTGATTTAGTGGAGGCTAACAAGCAAATTTTAATACATTCGGGAATTGACCCTAAAAATATTGACTGCTCGGATATTTGCACCTGCTGTAACGCAGAGGAAATGCACTCCCACAGGGCAACCGGCGGCAAGCGTGGAAACTTAGCCGCAATAATCGAATTGATATGATTAAAGAACTACGGCAATCCAATTTCCCTGCCGTAGTTCTTTTAATAACCGAGCTTTTCTTTAATCGGCACCACCTCAAATTCACCCCTCATAGGCCTATGCCCCATACTGTAAAGCTACCGCTTACAGCTTTTTCCACCTATTTTCGTTTCATCCCCTGCTTTTAAAAAATTTTTAGTAGACTTTTTCGGTTAGTTGTTATATAATAAATTTGTTATATAACTTTTAAAGTTTACGGAGGTTCAACATGAAGAACATCAAAAGACTTATTGCCGTAGTTATCACGGCTGTTATGGCACTTTCCTTTACTGCCTGTCACAAAAAGAACGAAATTGCCGTAAGCGCAGGAGACGTGGAATTCACTTCCGCTTATTACATGTGCGCACTCATAAATGCCGATGCCGAGGCTAAATCCAAGGTTCAGGAAAGCCTTACCGAAGAGGAATCCTCTGCCGACGAAATTGACTATTATTCCAAGGAAATCGACGGCAAAAAGTACGAGGAATGGGTAAAGGACCAAGCCATCGCCTCCCTTAAGGAAATTGCCGCTTACAAGCTTTTGTGCAAGGAAAATGAAGTAGAATTAAGCGACGAAATGGCAACCAATGCAGAGCAGTATGCCTCCTACTACTGGTCAAGCTACGGCTATTCCTACTACTACGAGCCCAACGGTGTAAGCGAAGAAACCTATACCAAATTCATGAAAGACTCATACTATTCCGAAGCCTACTTCAACCACCTTTATGACGAGGGCGGCGAAAAGGCAATATCCGCCGAGGACGTTAAGAATGAAATTCACAGCCAATTTGTTATTGCCGATATTTTAGAGGCATCCTATGCAACCGACGCTACCGACGAGGATAAAGAGGCTTTAAAGACCAAGCTTGACGGTTATGTTACCGCCCTGAAAGACGGCTCAAAGACCTTTAAGGACGTTTACAACGATTACAACGAGATTACCGAGGATGAATCTAACAACACCGATACAGATACTGACAGCGAAACCTCTGAGCCTAAGGACAGCTACGCTCAGGTTTTAGGCGGTGAGGACACCGTTTACGCATCCGACTATTACGACAAAGCAAAGGAAATGGAAACAGGCGCTATAGAGCTTATCGAAATGGATGACAATGCAGGCTATGTGCTTATAGTTAAGCAGGATATTACTGCAGACGATTATTACCTCGAAGCGCTGGATTCGTCGGGACGTCACTTAATAGCCGACGAGGAATTTGAAAAGCTTATCGACGATTACGAGGCAACCTTTGAATTAGATGTTAGTAAGTACGCTATAAACCGGTTTAAGGTTAAGAAAATCAAAGAGCCTGATTACAGCAATATGTACTAATTTTTAAAGTATCTACCGGATAGACCCTTTCGGGTTTATCCGGTTATTTTTTTGTAAAATTATTGCCAGTCGCTCCATTATATTGAAAAAATGGTCGATATTTGTATCTTTTTAACAAATATTAGCCAATAATTTCTATTTTAGTTTCGGATTTTTAACAAAAACGACTTGAAAATCGTGTTTTTTGTTGATATAATATATACAGTAGATGTGAATATTACAGCTACTCAAGGTATTAAACTTCAAAGGACTTGATAAACATGATAAAGGAAAAACTTAAAAAATTTAATTCGCAGGTGATTACCGATTCATATGATTTGTTCGGGTCCTTTTTAAAGGGAGATACTGCTCTTTTCAGAGTTTGGGCACCTAATGCGAAAGCAGTTTCGGTTGTAGGCGATTTCAACGGCTGGAATAATGAGAGTAACCCCATGCTGGCTTTGGGTGACGGTGTGTGGGAGACGAAAATTAAAGGGCTTAAGAATTTCGACTCATACAAGTATGCCGTTACCCGTATTGACGGCAGTATAGTGCTTAAATCCGACCCTTATGCCAGACATTTTGAAACTGCTCCTGCAAATGCCTCAAAGCTTTACAAGGCTGACGGTTACAGGTGGAACGACGGTGATTGGAGAGAAGCTCAAAAAGGCAAAAACATATACGAGTCCCCCGTAAACATATATGAGGTTCATGCCGGCTCATGGCGCCGCTTTAGTGACGGTAACACCTTCGACTATGTAAAGCTGGCAGAGGAGCTTGCGGAATACGTAAAGAAAATGCACTATACCCATATTGAGCTGATGCCTATTACGGAATATCCGTACGAAGGCTCATGGGGCTATCAGGTTACGGGCTATTTCGCACCCACCTCCCGTTACGGAACACCGAAGGATTTTAAAAGATTTGTGGACATTATGCACCAAAACGGTATCGGTGTAATTCTTGACTGGGTGCCTGCCCACTTCCCTAAGGACGAACACGGTCTTTACCGTTTTGACGGTACTGCAGTTTACGAATACGCTGACCCACGCAAGGGTGAGCACAAGGAATGGGGCACCGTAATTTTCGATTACGGTAAGACGCAGGTTAAAAGCTTTCTTATTTCAAGTGCGGTTTTCTGGCTTAAGGAATACCATATTGACGGACTTCGTGTAGATGCAGTAGCATCTATGCTCTACCTTGATTATGACCGTAACGACGGCGAATGGATACCTAACGAATACGGCGGACATGAGCATTTAGAGGCTATTGAATTTTTCAGGGACGTTAACAAGGCCGCATTTGAGGCAAATTCGTCGGTACTGATGATAGCTGAGGAATCCACCGCATGGCCTATGGTAACAAAGCCGCCCCATGACGGAGGATTGGGCTTTAACTACAAGTGGAACATGGGCTGGATGAACGATATGCTGCGTTACATGTCCTTAGACCCGCTGTTCCGCAAGGGTAATCACGATTGTCTGACCTTCTCATTTTTCTATGCCTTTTCGGAGAATTTTATACTGCCTATATCACATGATGAGGTAGTACACGGAAAATGCTCCATGATAAACAAAATGCCTGGCGAATACGAGCAGAAATTTGCCTCACTCAGAACGTTTTACGCATACATGATGGCGCATCCGGGCAAAAAGCTTTTGTTTATGGGTCAGGAATTCGGTCAGTTTATCGAGTGGGACTATGCAAAACAGCTTGACTGGTTGCTTATGGACTACGACGCCCACCGCAATATGCTTAAATTTACCGAGGACTTGAATAAGTTCTATCTTGACAATTCTCCACTTTGGCAGGTTGATTATTCTTGGGAGGGCTTTGAGTGGATATCCAATGACGATAACAGTCAGAGCATTATCGCCTTCAGGCGCAAAAATAAGGCAGGTGACGAGCTGATAGTCGTCTGCAACTTCGTACCTGTAGACAGAACCGACTACCGCATAGGAGTTCCCATATCGGGCAGTTACCGCAGAATATTTACTACCGATGATGTTAAATACGGCGGTAGTACCGAGCCGAGAAAATCCGGCTACAAGGCAGAAAAGAAGCCTATGCACGGCTATGATTATTCGGTAAGCCTTGAAATCCCTGCCCTTTCCGTTTCATTTTATACACTTCCGGCAAAAAGAAATAAAAAGAGCGGTAAAAAGTAATAATTTAAATGAAAATTTAATATTTATATAAGGTTATATAATTTCGATAGGAGTGTTTTATTTTGAAAAACAAAAAATGTGTGGCTATGCTGCTTGCCGGCGGACAAGGAAGCAGACTGGGCGTACTGACAAGTAAAATTGCCAAGCCCGCAGTACCCTACGGAGGAAAATACCGCATTATCGACTTTCCCCTTTCCAACTGTGCCAATTCGGGTATAGACACGGTGGGAATACTTACCCAGTACAAGCCGTTGGAGCTTAACGATTACATCGGTTCGGGCAAGCCTTGGGACCTTGACCGTTTGGAGGGCGGAGTTCATATACTCCCTCCCTATCAGGGTCAAAAGGGCGGAAACTGGTACAAAGGTACCGCAAATGCCATTTACCAGAACCTTGAATTTATTGAGAGATATGATCCAGAATACGTTTTGATACTTTCGGGCGACCATATTTATAAAATGGACTATTCAAAAATGATAAACCAGCACGTTGAGGACGGGGCTGACTGTACAATAGCCGTTCTTGAGGTCACTATGGAGGAGGCTTCACGCTTTGGTATTATGAATACCAAGGAGGACGGAACTATCTACGAATTCGAGGAAAAGCCCAAGCAGCCTAAAAGCAATCTTGCCTCCATGGGTATTTATGTTTTTAAGTGGAATAAGCTTAAAAAGTACCTTGTTGAGGACGAGGCTGACCCCAATTCCTCAAACGATTTCGGAAAAAACATAATTCCTAACATGCTCGCAGCAGGTGAAAAATTAAAGGTTTACCGCTTTAACGATTACTGGAAGGACGTAGGAACGGTGGATTCCCTGTGGGAAGCAAACCTCGACCTTTTAAATCCCAATATAGATCTTAACCTTTCGGACAGCAACTGGAGAATTTATTCCAGAACTACGGGTATGCCGCCCCAGTATGTATCGCAGGGTGCTAAGGTGGAAAACTCCCTTGTGACCGACGGTTGCGAGATTTACGGCAGCCTCGACTATTCGGTACTTTTCGATAACGTTACGGTTGAGGAGGGCGCTACGGTAGATTATTCACTTATTATGCCGGGTGCAGTTATACGAAAGGGTGCTAATGTAAGATACGCTATTATCGCCGAAAATGCAGATATAGGCGAGAATGCCGACATCGGCGGCGACCCTGCAATAGTGGGCACCGAGGACTGGGGTATAACGGTCATAGGCTCTAACCTTAAAGTAGGTAAAAATGCAAAAATTTCAGCCAATAAAATGATAGTTGACAACGTTGACGAGGGGGAGAAAATATGAGAACCACAGCAGCAGCAGGCATAGTTTTTGCCAATTCAAACGATAATTTGCTAAGGAATTTGACCTCCCAGCGTTCTATGGCATCTGTTCCTTTCGGTGCAAGATACCGTCTAATCGACTTTTCCCTTTCCAACCTTGTTAATGCAGGTATTGCCAACATTGGGATAGTCACCAAAGAAAATTACCGCTCGCTTATGGACCATGTAGGTAGCGGTGTACACTGGGACCTTGACCGTAAAAACGGCGGTTTGCGTATTCTGCCGCCCTACCTTGCCAACGGAATTAAGCGCTACAGCGGTACGGTAGACGCTCTGCACGGTGCTAAGGACTTTATTGAGCGTTGTAACTGTGACTATATAGTTCTTTGTGCCGCTGATATACTGGCTAATGTGGATATTTCAGCACTATTGAAGGCTCATGTGGAGACGGGTGCCGATATTACAACCGTTTACCACACAGGAATGCTTCCTCCTAACAGAGATGATGCTATGATAATCTCTTTAGATGAGAACAGCCGCATAACCTCGATTGAATTTGACGGTGTAGCAGGCGCTGTTAAATCCTACGGAATAGGTATTACCGTAATTGCCCGTGACCTTTTATCAAAGCTTGTAAACGACGCTTATGAAAATGACCTGCCAAGCTTTAACCGCAATGTATTAGCTGTAAAGGTCGGTCAGCTTAAAATATTCGGTTTTGAGCACAGCGGATTTGTTACCCTTATGAACGGAACCGACAGTTATTACAAGGCAAGCATGGCACTGCTGGACACCGATGTAAGACGTCAGCTTTTCAATAGCAACAGACCGATTTACACTAAAACCCGTGACGATATGCCTACCCGCTACGGCACAAAAGCAAATGTAAGCAACTGCGTTATAGCGGACGGATGTGTCATAAACGGAATAGTTAAAAACAGTATTCTTTTCCGTGGAGTAACGGTAGAAAAGGGCGCTGTGGTTGAAAACTGCATCCTTATGCAAGAGACAGCCGTAGGCGCAAACGCACAGATTGACAATGTAATTGCCGATAAAAATGCCGTTATAGGCGAAAATATGGTGCTTAAGGGTACCAATGAAAAACATTTCTTTATAAAGAAAAATCAGATTGTTTAAGGAGCCAAGTAAATGAAAGTATTATTTGCCTCAAGTGAGGCTCTCCCCTTTGCCATGTCAGGCGGTCTTGCCGACGTTGCAGGCGCACTTCCCAAGGCGCTCAGAAAAAGATTTGTAGGCTGTAGAGTAATTATGCCGCTTTACAGCTGTGTTTCGGATGAAATGCGCCAAAAAATGACCTTTATTTGTAATATTACCGTTCCCGTTGCTTGGAGACGGCAATACTGCGGAGTTTTCGAGGCTCATGTAGACGGTGTTATCTACTACCTTATCGACAACCAGTACTACTTCAAGCGTGACGGACTATACGGTCATTATGACGATGCCGAGCGCTTTGCCTTTTTCTCCCGTGCAGTATTGGAGGTTATCCCCCATATTGGCTTTACTCCCGACATAATACACTGTAACGACTGGCAGACTGCTTTAATACCCGTATATTTAAACGCTTTCTACCGCCATGACGAGCTTTACCGCAACATCAAAACGGTGTTCACAATTCATAATATACAGTATCAAGGCAAATACGGCTACGAGCTTACAAATGACGTATTGGGTCTGCCGCCCGAGTGTCAAAGTCTCTTAGATTACGATGACTGCATTAACTTTATGAAGGGTGCTATACAGTGTGCCGATAAAATAACCACCGTTTCCCCCACCTATTCCCACGAGATTTTAGACCCCTATTATTCCCACGGGCTTGACGGTATTTTAAAGCAATTTACCTTTAAGCTTACAGGAATTGTAAACGGTATTGATACAGATATCTATAATCCTGAGGCTGACAGTTTGATTTACAAGAATTATTCCGTAGGCGACTGGGCTGGCAAGGCACACAACAAGAAAATGCTTCAGCAGGAGCTTGTTCTCCCGGAAAAGCCCAATGTTCCCATAATAGGAATAGTAACCCGTCTTGTAAAGCACAAGGGTATCGACCTTGTTAAGCACGTTTTTGAGGAGCTTTTAAAGGCGGACATTCAGTTTGCTATTTTAGGCTCGGGTGAATGGGAATTTGAGACATTTTTCCATGATATGGCGGAAAAATATCCCGATAAAATCGGGCTTAAATTAGGCTTTAATACACAGCTTGCCCACAGAATTTATGCAGGTGCGGACATATTCCTGATGCCCAGTCAGAGCGAGCCTTGCGGTTTAGCGCAAATGGTAGCTCTGCGTTACGGCACCATCCCGATTGTAAGGGAAACAGGCGGTCTTAATGACACTATCAGAGACAGCGGCGACGGCGAGGGCAACGGCTTTACCTTTAAATCCTACAATGCACACGATATGGAAAATACCGTTTGGCGTGCATTGGCAGGCTATTCCGATAAAAAGGGTTGGAACGTACTTCGCAAGCGTGCTATGGAATGTGACAATAGCTGGGGCGCTTCTGCTAACGCATATATTCGCCTTTATAAAGAGATGTTAGGAAAATAATTAAAGATTTTTAAAAAAAGGGGTTGTTAAATTTTAGCAACCCCTTTATAATATATAATTAGAATTTAATTATGAATTACGAATTCCGCATTTTAATTATAGGAGAAAACTATGTTAGATATTATTAAGTCCATTATCTTAGGAATAATCGAGGGTATTACCGAATGGTTGCCTATAAGCAGTACAGGTCACCTTATTATTGCCGACGAATTTATTAAGCTCGGCACTTCTGACGCTTTTAAAGAAATGTTCAACGTAGTTATTCAGCTTGGCGCAATTTTAGCGGTGGTTGTGATATACTTCAAAAAAATGTGGCCCTTTACATTAAACAAAGAGCTTGGCTACAGTTACATAACAAAGGGCAAGGGTTATATTAAAAAGGACGTAATGGATATGTGGCTAAAGGTAATAGTAGCCATACTCCCCGCCGCAGTAATAGGTATCCCCCTTGACGATATTTTTGAAGCCCATTTTCACAATTATATTGTTGTGGCTTTGGCGCTGATTATTTACGGTATTTTGTTTTTTGTAATAGAAAAGCGCAATAAAAATATTACACCTAAGGTTGGCAGTATTGCCGATATTACCTACAAAACCGCACTTTATATCGGTCTTTTTCAGGCGCTTTCCTTAATACCGGGCACCTCACGCAGCGGCTCAACTATTTTGGGCGCTATAATCATCGGTGTTTCCCGTGTAGCAGCGGCGGAATTCAGCTTTTATATGGCTGTACCCGTAATGTTCGGTGCAAGCCTTATAAAGCTTTTAAAATTCGGTCTTTCCTTTACGGGCACCGAGCTTTTGATTTTGCTTGTAGGCATGGCTACTGCATTTATAGTATCGGTTATAGCTATTAAATTCCTTATGTCCTACATTAAAAAACGTGACTTTACCGCCTTCGGCTACTATCGCATAGTATTAGGTGTTGTAATAGTAACATATTTTCTTTTAGCTAAATAGGAGGAAGTTAAAATGATACATGAAAAGTTATATTTAAAGGATTATTACAGCTTTTTAGGTGAGGACGGCAGAAACCCGTATCTTGAAACCTACCTGCCCTTCAACCTTACAGAAATGCACCGTGAAAACCGTAAAAGACCCTGCATGGTAGTCTGCCCCGGCGGAGGATACAGTATGTGCAGTCAAAGAGAAAGTGAGCCTGTCGCTCTTAAATTTTTGGCGGACGGCTATAATGTATTTGTAATCAATTATTCGGTAGCACCCCATCGTTTCCCCTGTCAATTAAGAGAAGTTGCCGCAGTTATGGAGCTTATATATAAAAATGCCGATGCTTGGAACTGCGACACCGAAAAAATCGCCATTATCGGCTTTTCCGCAGGCGGACACTTGGCGGCGCACTATTCCACTATGTATGACTGTAAAGAGGTGCGTGAGGTTTTCCCTGACAGCAAGCCTGTTAATGCGTCTGTGCTCTCCTACCCCGTAATCAGCGCCGACCGTGATTTTGCGCATATGGGAAGCTTTAAAAACCTTTTGGGTCATGAGCCTGACGAGCAGGAAGTAAAATACTTCTCCTGCAATAATAATGTTAAGGAAAATACTCCTCCCGCATTCCTTTGGCACACCGCTGAGGATAATTGCGTTCCGGTTAAAAACAGCCTTGTTTATGCAGAAGCTTTGGCTAAATATAAAATACCCTTTGAGCTGCATGTATTCCCCTACGGCGCTCACGGTCTTTCCACCTGTGACGACCAGTCCTGCGATAACATCAATGACATACATAAATATAACACAGTTTGGATAGACAACGCCAAAAAATGGCTTAGACTTATTTTTAAAATTTAATATACATCCAACTTAAGCAGTAAAATAGCCTTGCTATTTTACTGCTTTTTTGCTTTGTCATAGGCAAGTCAAAAATCACCTACAACAGTTAAATGCTGCAGGTGATTTTTTTAGGTTGTTATAATCGCAAATCCAAAGGAATTTAATGTAAGCTTTCCGTTTTCGGGAACTGTTCCGAATATGTTTTTTGCATTTTTAAATTCCTGAGGTAAGGTGATTTCCGCTGTTTTATTTCCACGGTTTACGGCTATAAAAGCGTAATCCTTGTTATTTTTGCGGATATAGGCTATGACATCGCCCTCGGCTTTAACGGGGATAAAATCACCCGAAGCAAAGGCTTTACAGCTTGTGCGTATATTACCGAGTTTTTTATAAAACTCCAAAAGTTCGGTATTTTCATTACCCCAAGGGTATGTACCTCGGCAAAATGGGTCGCTGCCTCCCTGCATACCTGCCTCATCACCGTAGTAAATAGAGGGCACACCCGGAACTGTAAACTGCAACACCGCCGCCAACTTTAAAAGCCGTACACCGTGAGAATATTCGTCAGGAGTTAGTGTGATGTGGGACTGTGCCTCACGGTCTGCACCGTTTAGCCTGTTAGTACCAAGCCTTGTTAAAATTCTCGCCGTATCGTGTGTGCCGATATGGTTCATTAAGAGCTTTACCGACTGCGGCGGATAATTTTCCATAACATCAAGCACGGTATTTAAAAGCCTGACTGCATCTCCGTTTTTAAGAAAATCTACTATAGCGTTTGCAAAAGGATAGTTCATTACCGAATCAAGCTGTTTTCCTCGCAAAAACCGTCTGCGATAGCCGTAGCTTATTTTATTGCTTGCATCCTCCCAGACTTCGCCTAAAAGATAATTATCCTTACCCTCGGACTTAATGCTTAAACGGATTTTATCCAAAATACCGTCAGGCAATTCGTCGGCAACGTCAAGCCGCCAACCCTTGATACCCTTTTTTAGCCAATACCTTAAAACACCCTTTTCGCCCGTTATAAATTCGGAAAAGGAAAGGTCGTCCTCCTCGGTTTCGGGAAGTGATTCTATTCCCCACCATGCGGAATATTTATTTGGATAATCGGTAAATTTATACCAGCTGTAATAGGGTGACTGTTGGGAATTATATGCCCCCACGGTATCATATCTACCGTAGCGGTTAAAATAAACGCTATCGTCCCCCGTATGGGAAAACACACCGTCAAGAATTATATAAATTCCCTTCGCCCTTGCTTTTTTTATAAGGCTTTCAAGGTCTTTTTCTGTTCCCAAAGACGGGTCAATTTTTAAATAATCCGCCGTATTATAGCGGTGGTTGGAATGAGCCTCGAAAATAGGGTTTAAGTAAATGCAGTTGACCCCTAAACTATTAAGGTAATCGAGCTTTTGCTCAATTCCTTCAAGGTCGCCGCCGTAATAATCGTTGCCAAGTCTACAAATATCATTCGGCTGACGGTGTTCGGGTATCTTTGACCAATCGTTACATATAAACCTATCCTGCGGCACATTCTGCTTTTCCTGACCCGAAAAGTTGAAACGGTCGGGGAAAATTTGATAGATAATTCCCCCGTCAAGCCAGTCAGGTGTGGTGTAATCCTTACAATAGACTGTCTGCTGCCAGCAGGCGCCGTCAGGCGAGACTATGCCTAACGAGGTTTCGGTTTTGGTTACAAAAAACTCGCCGTAATCGCTTGTATAGCGGAAGCTATACCAATAAAGCCCCTCGGTAAGGGTTAAGCTACACTCATAAATACGGTAGTCCTCTACCCAGTCCCCCGCTGTCATTAAAAGCTCTTTAAAATCGGCTGAATTATCGTTTCTTAACCTCAGATAAGCCGAATGAACCTTAGCATCATTATGTAACAAAACCTTTAGCCGAAGGGTCTCCCCCTCGGCTAAGGCTCCTATTTTTTCTCTGTATAAGCTGTTACGTGAATCAAAAGGATAATACTGCATAATTATTTAAGCGGTTCGGCGTGCCAGATATTCTTTGCGTAGTCATCAATAGAGCGGTCAGCCGAGAATATACCCGACTTCGCAATATTGGTAAGCGACATACGGTTCCAGGCTTCACTATCGTTATAAAGCTTTGTAGCCTTCTGCTGAGCCTTGCGGTAATCGGCAAAGTCGGCAAGCGCCATATAGCGGTCGTTATTTTTAAGTGAGTTATAAATACTGTCAAAATTCTTTCCTGCAATACCCTTACCGATAAAGTCAAGAGCCTCACGCAGTTCGGCATTGTTATTATAATACTGCATGGGTGAATAGCCGTGCTTCTGGAGGTTCAAAACCTCGGGGGTATGCATACCGAAAATAATAATATTATCGTCCCCTACAGCCTTATGAATTTCAACGTTTGCGCCGTCCTCAGTACCCAAAGTAACGGCACCGTTCATCATCAATTTCATGTTACCCGTACCGCTTGCCTCTGTAGATGCAAGGGAAATCTGCTCGCTGATATCGGCAGAGGGTATCATCAGCTCAGCTAAGGTTACACGGTAATCCTCAAGGAATAAAATCTTTAATTTATCGCTGACATTACGGTCATTTTCAATAACGGTGGAAAGCTTATAAATCATCTGAATAATCTCTTTAGCAAAGAGGTAGCCTGCCGCCGCCTTTGCACCGAAAATATAGGTCTTAGGTGTGAAATCGGCATTGGGGTTGTTCTTTAAATAGAGATATTCGCTGATTATGTTAAGTGCGTTAAGGTGCTGACGCTTGTATTCATGCAGACGTTTAACCTGCATATCGAAAATCGAATCAGGGTTAAGGGTAACACCGCAGTTATCCTTAACGTAATCTGCAAAGCGAACCTTATTTGAGCGCTTGATTTCGGCAAGTCGGCTAAGTACAGCCTTATCGTCCTTAAAAGCCATAAGCTTTTCAAGGTTGGAGGCATCCTTAATAAAGCCGTCACCGATAATTTCGGTAAGATATTTTGTAAGCTCGGGGTTAGCCTGACAGAGCCAACGTCTGTGAGCGATGCCGTTTGTAACGTTGGTAAATTTTTCGGGGGTCATAGCGGCATAATCCTTGAAAAGCTCATCAACAAGAATTTTACTGTGGAGCTTGGAAACACCGTTTACGGTATGGCAGGTAGCAACGCAGAGGTTAGCCATACGGATAACTCCGTTGCTTACAATTGCGGTACGTTCAGCCAACTGGAAGTCACCCGTTTTATAGATTACTTCCTCTCTGTAACGTCGGTCAATTTCCTTAATTATCTGATAAATTCTCGGAATTCTCTCTTTTATAAGGGATTCAGGCCAGCATTCCAGCGCCTCGGACATTATAGTGTGGTTAGTGTAAGCGACAGTACCCTTTACAATATCCCATGCCTTATCCCAACTGTAACCACATTCATCAAGGAGGAAACGCATAAGCTCGGGGATAGAGAGTGTGGGGTGGGTATCGTTAATATGGATAGCAACCTTTTCAGGCAGATTGTCAAGGGTGTTGTACTTTCTGAGATGGCGCTTTAAAATATCCTGAATTGAAGCCGACACAAGGAAGTACTGCTGACGAAGTCTAAGGGATTTACCCTCTATGTGATTATCCTCGGGGTAAAGTACCTTAGAAATATTCTCGGTCATGGCACGCTGTTCGATAGCTCTTACATAGTCACCCTGATTAAATGCATACATGTCAAAATCTCTGCACTCCGCACTCCAAAGACGCAGAACGTTTACCGACTTACCGTCCTTACCGGCAACCATAAGGTCATAAGGAACAGCATGTACGGTCTGATAATCAACATGCTCTATATGGTGGTAGTTACCGTCCCACCACTCGTTTATTTTACCGTCAAAATTAACGTCAACTGCAGAAGTAGGTCTCGCTTCAAGCCATACTCCGCCGCCCGGCAGCCAGAAATCGGGCATTTCGGTCTGCCAGCCGTCAACCAGCTTCTGACGGAAAATACCTAATTCATAGCGGATACAGTAGCCCATTGCAGGATAACCGCCTGTTGATAATGCATCAAGGAAGCAGGCAGCAAGTCTGCCAAGTCCTCCGTTTCCGAGACCAGCATCAGGCTCGAAATCGTAAAGCTTATCTAATTTTACCTTAAACTTTGCAAGGGCTTTTTCCATAGTCTCGGTCAAATCAAGATTGTAAAGGTTGTTCTTTAAGGAACGGCCCATAAGGAACTCCATACTAAGATAGTATACGGTTTTAGCCTCCTGCTCGTCGGTAGCCTTTTTGAAATTCGCCCGACGGTCGGACATTATTTCAAGAAGCACGAGAACACATGCCTTGTAAAAAAGCTCATCCGAAGCCTGTGACGGTGTAACACCGAAATTATGCGACAGCTTTCTTTCAATCATAGCTGACAGCGCTGTAACTGTGTATTTGCTCATAATGACAACAACTCCATACATTTAAGTATATACAATTATATTATTTGCAATTATATAATACAATATTATTTTACATTTTTCAAGTACCAACTGTAACTATAAATTATGGATTTTTTAGCTATTTTTCACAAAAAAATATTTTTTAAAAGTTAAAAAAACAAGAAAATCGGCATTTGTAACAATTTTGTAGCTTTTTTCAAATATAGTAAAAGGCTCTGTATGCCAAAAGACACACAGAGCCTTCAAAACTTAAATAATTATTCCTCGGTTTCGGTATATTCGGACGTATCACATTCAAGATAATCGCCCTTAATGCGGTTTTTATTGGAGAACTTATCGAAAACAGCAAGTGCTCCTATAACACCGCCGAATATTGCCAAAACAGAAACAATGAACTTAACAAAGCCTTTCATAACGTCACTCCGTCCTTAAACTTTAACTTTAAATTATTATAGCACCTTTTAATCTAAATGTCAATTACATAAAGGGTGCGAAGATATGAAGTATTGCCTGCTTTATGCGTTTTAATGTACCTCGATTTTGCCATTCCTCAATTTTTATTTCCTGCGACTGCGTGAGAATATCGTTAAACTGGTTTCTGATATCTAAAACGGTACTGTTGTCGCATATCCAAGCGCCGCACTCAAAATGGAAAACAAAGCTGCGGTAGTCCATATTAACGGTGCCTACGGTTGCTATTTTATCATCCGACACAAAGAGTTTTGAATGTACAAAACCGGGGGTGTATTCGTAAATTTTTATGCCTGCCTCCAAAAGCTCCAAATAATTATATTGGGTTACGGGATGAACATACCATTTATCGGGAATATGAGGGGTTACTATTCTTATATCTATTCCCGATTTCGCCGCCATGCGAAGGGCGCTTTTCATAGTATTATCGATTATAAGATAAGGAGTTACGATATACACATACTTCTGAGCGGAGTTAAGTATCTGCATATAAAGACCCTCGGCAGGGTTGCGGTCGTTTAGGGGGTCATCGGCATAAGGAATTACAAAGCCCTCATCGGGTAGGGAATGGTCAGCTATATAGGAGCGCATTTTTATCCGCTTATTATTGGTAAATTCCCACATAGCGCAAAACATTGCTAAAAAGCTTTTTACCGCCTTACCCTCGATAATTATTGCACTGTCCAGCCAATAGCCAAAGCGTTCCTCCTTGTTTATATACTCGTCGCCTATATTTATACCGCCTGTTACGGCCACCTTACCGTCAATTACAACTATCTTTCGGTGGTCACGGTTGTTCATAAAGATATTCATTATAGGGTTAATGGGGTTGAAAACCGCAACCTCTATACCCTCTGCCTTAAGTGATGTTATAAAACCCTTTCCTTGACGTTTAATAGAGCCGTAATCATCAAATATTATCTTTATTTCGACTCCCTTTTTAAGCTTTTCTTTTAAAATTGCGTGAACCTTATCCCACATTTCGCCCTCGGCTAAAATAAAAAACTCAATGAAAATATATTTTTCAGCCTTTTCAAGTTCTTCTAAAAAGCGAGGGAAAAACTTTTCACCCGGGGAAAGATATTCGGTAGACGTACCGTCATATAAAGGATAGCCCGACTCCCCGGTAAGATAATCTGCCTGACGGGAATGGAACATATCGTAGTACCTTAACTTGTCCCGCACCTGCCGTTCCTCTTTAAGATAATGCATGTACTTTGTTTCGCAAATTCGCATTTTCTTACGGATGTATGGCATTACTCTGCCGCCGCCCCACAAAAGGAACACCGTAATACCGAAAATCGGGAAAAGGAGAATAAAAACTATCCAAGCTATTTTATGGTCGGGGTCACCTCGACGGTTTATAATAGTTATAACTGTGATTATACCAAGTATCATGGAAAAGGAATAAGCCCATGCCGAATTTACAGAAAAATCATAGAGCACATTAAACATAAAGCCCAACTGAATTATAAGCAGCAATGCAGAAACAATAATTCTTGTGGGTATTCTTATTCCTCGTTTACGGTCTTTTTTCAAAAGTATCACCTCTGTAATACAATCATATTTTGTCATTTAAAGGTATTTTAGCACAATTCTTTTCATATTGCAATTTATTGTTGTAAATAATGGTAATTATATGGTATAATACATAAGTATTTTTATACTCATAATAAGGAGATAAATTATGTCTGAAAAAATTATAAGCTTATCAGAGGGTGCCGAGGGGTTGTTTATTAAAACCGACCGTTTTAAAACCACCCTTATTTCCTTTAATTTTTATCTGCCGCTAAAAAAGGAAACCGTTGCGGAATTTGCCCTACTGCCATTTATTCTTACAAGCTGTAGCAAAAAATATCCCGATTTTTCACAGCTTAATTACAAATTAAGCCGTCTTTACGGCGCAAGGCTGGATTCAAGTGCAGAAAAATACGGCGATTGGCAACTGCTTAAAATGACCGTATCTGTTATAAACGACCGCTATTCTTTAGACGGTGAGTCCCTTGCAAACCGTGCCTGTGATATGCTTTTGGGGCTTATTTTCGAACCAAGCACCGAAAACGGCGCATTTTTAGAAAATGATGTAAGCCGTGAAAAGCGTAAGGCTATAGAGCATATAAAGGGCGAAATCAGCGAAAAGCGAATTCTCGCCAAAAATCGCTTAATAGAGGAAATGTACAAGGATGAGCCCTACGGTGTGCCCAAATGCGGAACAGTAGAGGACGTGAAAAAAATCACAGGCTCCTCCCTTTATACCGCTTGGCAGAATATGCTGAAAACCGCCTTTATACGGGTAAATGTGGTAGGCTCGTCGGTACCGTCAGGCTTTTTTGAAAGAATTTCCGAAAACTTCGCTTTGCTTGACAGAAAAGATATAACCTTACCGAAAATATCCGCTCCCACAAAGGAAAACAAAACAGTTTCTAAAGTGACCGACCGCATGGACGTAAAGCAGGGCAAGCTTTGCTTAGGCTTTTCAAGTGAAATGTACGGTAATGATGACGATTCCCTCCCCCTTATGATAATGTGCGATATTTTCGGCGGCGGACCCTATTCGAGACTGTTTTCCAACGTAAGGGAAAAAATGAGCCTATGCTATTACTGCTCAGCATCTGCCGTAAGGCAAAAGGGACTTATAACCGTAGAATCAGGCATTGAAACCGAAAATGCGGAAAAGGCTGAAAAGGAAATACTAAACCAGCTCGAAACAGTTAAAAAAGGTGAATTTACCGATTTCGAGTTTGAGTCCTCGATTAAAAGCGTCTGCGATTCCTTAAGCTCATATGGTGACAGTCAGGCA
>JAFUOL010000041.1 GCA_017481865.1 Clostridia bacterium
AAAAAGAAATAACCGCCCAAGCGACCAAACTTTAGCGGTTATTCTTTAACACTAATTTTTTGAGGGCTAACCGTCTATCGGTTTGCCTTATTTCACTTATATTATAACATAATATCAATAAATGTCAAGGACTTGGAAAAATTCCAAGTCCTAAAATTTCGCATTACGTATTATTTATTAAGTGCTTCGTTAACTGCAACAGCACAAGCAACAGTCATACCAACCATTGGGTTGTTACCAGCACCGATAAGTCCCATCATCTCAACGTGAGCAGGAACGGAACTTGAGCCTGCAAACTGTGCATCAGAGTGCATACGACCCATTGTATCGGTCATACCGTAGGAAGCAGGACCTGCAGCCATGTTATCGGGGTGTAATGTACGTCCTGTACCGCCGCCGCTGGCAACGGAGAAGTACTTCTTACCCTGCTCGATACATTCCTTCTTGTAGGTACCTGCAACGGGGTGCTGGAAGCGTGTGGGGTTGGTGGAGTTACCTGTAATAGAAACGTCAACACCCTCCTTGTGCATGATAGCAACGCCTTCACGAACATCGTCCGCACCGTAGCAACGAACCTTTGCACGCTCGCCGTCAGAATAAGCAATTTCCTCAACAACGGTGAGTTCACCTGTAAAGTAGTCAAACTTAGTCTGAACATAGGTAAAGCCGTTAATTCTGGAAATAATCTTAGCGGCATCCTTACCGAGACCGTTAAGAACTACACGAAGGGGTTCCTTACGAGCCTTGTTTGCGCTCTTTGCAAGGCCGATTGCACCCTCAGCAGCAGCGAAGGATTCGTGACCTGCAAGGAATGCGAAACATTTGGTTTCCTCACGCAGAAGCATTGCGCCTAAGTTACCGTGACCGAGACCAACCTTACGGTCGTCAGCAACGGAGCCGGGGATACAGAAAGACTGCAAGCCTACACCGATTTTCTCAGCAGCCTCAGCAGCGGACTTAACCTCATCCTTAATAGCGATAGCGCAGCCTACTACATAAGCCCAAGCAGCGTTCTCAAAGCAGATAGGCTGAATACCCTTTACGATATTGTAAGCGTCAACACCGGCTTTGTCGCAAATTTCCTTAGCCTCCTCAATAGAGGAAATGCCGTGCTTAGCGAGCTCTGCGTTGATTTGATTTATTCTTCTGTCATAGCTTTCAAATAATGCCATTATTCCTTACCTCCCTTATTCTTCTCTTGGGTCGATGAGTTTCGCAGCATCATCAACACGACCGTACTGGCCGCTGGCTTTCTCTAAAGCCTCATTAGCGTCCATACCCTTTTTGATCATATCCATCATTTTGCCGAGGTGAACGAACTTGTAACCGATAATGGTATCATTCTCGTCAACGGCAATCTTAGTGATATAACCCTCTGCAAGCTCTAAGTAACGGGGACCCTTTGCAAGGGTTGCATAGGTTGTACCGCACTGTGAGCGGAGACCCTTACCGAGATCCTCAAGACCTGCACCGATGGGAAGTCCGTCCTCAGAGAAAGCGGTCTGTGTGCGACCGTAAACAATCTGGAGGAAAAGCTCACGCATAGCGGTGTTGATAGCGTCACAAACAAGGTCTGTGTTAAGAGCTTCAAGAATGGTCTTGCCTACAAGAATTTCGGAAGCCATAGCTGCCGAATGGGTCATACCGGAACATCCGATAGTCTCAACAAGTGCCTCTTGAATGATACCCTCTTTAACATTAAGGGTAAGCTTACAGGTTCCCTGCTGAGGAGCGCACCAGCCGATACCGTGTGTTAAACCGGAAACGTCTTTTACTTCCTTTACCTGAACCCATTTGCCCTCCTCCGGAATGGGAGCGGGACCGTGATATGTGCCCTTAGCTAAGGGACACATATTTTCTACTTCATGTGAATAGTTCATATATGTACTCCTTTCAGTTTACATCTTAAAGTATTATACCAAAAAACGACATAAAAGACAATAGGAAAAGTTAAAAAAATAACGAAATTTATTAAATGCATAAAAAAGCGGAGCTCTGCCCACACAAGAGCGGAAATATTGACAAAAAGCAATAATTAAATAACCCTCCAAAAAGCAATTTGTTTCGGAGGGTTTTCATTTATGTTATATTTATTTCGTACCGAAAATACGGTCGCCTGCGTCGCCGAGACCGGGCACAATATAGCAGTGCTCGTTAAGATGGTCGTCAAGTCCTGCACAGTAAACAGGTACATCGGGGTGTGCCTTTGTAAAAGCTTCAAGACCCTCAGGGGCGGCAATTATACACATAAATTTAATTCTCTTAGGAGAAAATTCTTTAATACGGGTCACCGCATCAATAGCACTGCCGCCTGTAGCAAGCATCGGGTCGAGAACAAATACATCACGCTCACTAAGGTCAGAGGGCAGCTTGCAGTAATAGTCCACGGGAGTATGTGTTTCGGGGTCACGGTACATACCGATATGACCTACCTTTGCGGCAGGAATAAGGCTTAAAACACCGTCTACCATACCAAGTCCTGCTCTGAGAATCGGCACAAAAGCCATTTTTCTACCGGCTAACACCTTTGTTTTAGCGGTAGTTATAGGGGTCTTGGTTTCAACCTCCGTAAGAGGGAGGTCTCTTGTAGATTCATAGCACATAAGCATTGCAATCTCGCTTATAAGCTCACGGAACTGCTTAGAGCCGGTGTTCTCGTCACGTAAAATAGAAAGCTTATGCTGAATCAGTGGATGGTCCATAATAAAAACATTTTCTTTCATTTTAATGCTTCCTTTATATTATTTATTTTCAATATCGGTTATCATATCTATACGTCTTTGATGTCTGCCACCCTCAAACTGAGTATCCACAAAAAGGTCGGCTAATTCAATGGCAGTACCTACGCCAATTACTCTGCCGCCAAGGCAAAGCACATTGGAATTATTGTGAAGTCTTGTATACTTAGCGGAAAAATGCTCGCTGCAAGCAGCCGCTCTGATACCTTTAACCTTATTTGAGGCAATAGACATTCCTATTCCCGTTCCGCAAACCAAAATACCGAGCTCGTTATCACCGTTTACAATACCATCGCAAAGCTTTTGAGCAATTTCGGGATAATCTACCGACTTCTGCTCGTAAATACCGTAATCGGTAACCTCAAATCCCCTTTCCTTTAAATGCTCGGCGATAGCATTCTTGTGCTCCAAACCGCCGTGGTCACAGCCTACTGCAATTTTCATTTTCCCTGCTCCTTTTTTAGTTTTAATTCTCTTTCAGCCTGAGGAAGTCTCAGGTAAACAGGCAAAAGCTTTTGGGGCTCTGCCGTTTTATTTTCATAAAAGCTTTCCATTGCCGAAAGCCCTACACCCACGGCATTTTGATAACGCCGTGACTCTGATGCCATTTTAACAACATCGAGGTCACTTACAAACGGAAAGAAAACCTCTGTTCCGTCGCCTACTATTATAACACGTTTTTCTTTACTTTGCGACAGTTTTTTAATTTCCGTTGCCAGCTCGTCGCACATCAAGGCACGGTCATCGCAAAGACGGGTAATAACACCGCCCGAAATATCGAAAAGTGCATTATAAACCTGATTACAACGGGCATCCATTACAGCACAAACGATACAATCCGTATCCGAATAATTTTCCGCCATAGCACGAAGTGTCGATACGCCTACACAGGGCTTTTTGCCTGCCGCCGCCATGCCCTTAACGGCACTTATTCCTATACGGACACCCGTAAAAGAGCCGGGTCCTGAGCTTACACAAAAGCCGTCAATATCGGCTATATTCGTAAGACTTGCTTTAAGCATCGACTCTACCATAGGCATAAGGGTCTGAGAATGGGTAAGCTTAACATTGACAAAGCCCGATGCCAACACCCTACCGTCCTCAATAACAGCTACCGAGCAAGGTGTTGCCGAGCACTCTACCGCCATTATTTTCATGAATTCTCCTCCCCCTTTTTGAAAACAGTAATTTTCCGTGAATTTTCTCCCGTTTTTTCAAATTCAACATATATAGTATTATCGGGCAGAGCACTTTCTATATTCTCGCTCCATTCGGCGGCTACTACACCGCCCTCCTCGATATACTCAAAAAAGCCGCAGGAATACAGCTCGTCCCAAGAGGAAATACGGTACATATCAAAATGGTAGAGAGGCAGTCTGCCGCCCAAATACTCATTTATAAGTGCAAAGGTAGGTGAAGTAACATCGCCTTTGTAACCGAGCCCCTTGGCCAGCCCTGAAGTAAAGCAGGTCTTGCCCGAGCCTAAATCACCCCTAAAAGCCACAACCTCGCCGCCATTAAGGGTTTTTCCAAGATTTTCGCCAATTTCCACCGTTTGACCACGGCTGTTTGAAATATAAACTTCCATATCCTTACCTTATTTCTTTTAGTCAAGATAAGTATACCACAAAACAAAATAAATTCAAGGCTGTCTCACCAAAAAAGTGAAACAGCCTTGTCAGGTTTTCTGTTATCTGTTTTTGAAACCGGTTATATTAGACCAGTTTGCAAGGGTAGCCATAGAGTCAATAAGTGTAAAGGTTGCGTTGGAACAGCCTGTAGCGTCAAAAATTCTTGTGGAGGATGCGGGGAAAGTACCGCCGTTTATAGTAAGACTGTACGCACCTGTAGTCTTGGGGTTCTTAGCACCCTTATAGGTCTGGAGATACTGAATACCGCTGCCGCTGATAACGCCGCCGTTTACGGTGATGTTGATATCACCTGCAACAGTAGGAGCACCCGATGACGGATAGGGATTCATTCTCGGAATACCAAAGATAGAGCCTGCGAAGGTGCCGCCGTTTACAGTAAGGTTAACGGTAGCGCCGCTTTCCATGCCGTTCTGTCCTATAGCGGAGGAAAGTGTTCCGCTGGCGCCTGAGAAATTGGATGTACCGTCTGATTTGGTGAACTTACCGTCATTAACAATAATGTTAACGGTTGCGCCCTTCTTAACAGTACCGTAAGTATAGGACGACTGCTTAGCCGAATAAGCACGGTAGTTACCGCCACGCAAATAGGTAAATGTACCGCTGTTAACGGTAAGAGTGCAGTCTTCTTTACAAGAAAGAATATCATCTGTCTGCCACTTGCTTACAACGTCATGACCGTAAATGAGAACTGAATAGTCTCCGTTGGAAACAGTACAGGAAACACCGCTGCCGAAGGTAACATTATTGTAGTTACAAGCAATCTTTGTTGCCGATGCAACATAATCAAAGGTTACATTTGTAAATTCAAAATCACCGTTTAAGTACATTGATGCAGACATGAAAATTCTTGCGTTATTCGTACTGCGGTAATCGGTACCGTCATAGGGGTCAACGCTTGTTACCGTAATTTTGTACTCATTTTCGGGAGCAATAAATGTTCTTACAATATTAAGACGTGTAGTAGCAGGGGTTATGGGACCCGAAACTACTATAGTACCGCCGCCTCGGCAAAGGTCGATAGCACGGGCAAGGCTTGAGGTAGGCTTGTCGGCAGTTGCACCTACGCTGTCATAAGTACCCTTGGAGGAATCTACATAAACTACATACTTTGAGGTTTCTGCTACGGTTTTCTCCTGATACTGGGTAAGACCGTCACAAATGGCGTTCATAACAGTTTCTGCCAAATACTTATATCCGGCATCGTTGGGATTCAGACCGTCTGTCTCATACAGCTCTGCCTCAAAATACTCTTTGGTGATATTGTATGTATCAATTACATATACACCCTGCTCGTTAGCGGCACCGATAATGGCATTGTTAAGGGCATCCAATGCAAGATAACTGCTGTATGCAGTCACTCTTACAAGAGGTGTGCATACAAAAACCACGGGATTGGACTTAAGCGACTTAATATCGCCAATCAAATCACTGTATGCCTCCTGAAGCTCTTTACAAGATTCGCCGTCGCTTATATAACCGATATCGTTGGTACCCAGCATCATTATTACTACATCCGGCTTATCCTTACGCAGCTGAATGTACTCATTGGTATTGCAGTAACGAAGTGTGGATGCGTTGGAGCGCTCGAAATCGGCAATATAGGCGCCTTCATGACCATAATTGGTAACCTTAAACTTATTACTGCCATAGCGTTTATTAAGCATTCCCTGAAGCTGTGTGGGATAAGAATAGGTTTCGGGGTCAGAAGCAATGGTACCGTATGTAATGCTGTCACCTACGCAGGCAATGTCTATTGTGTCGGATGAGCTTGCTTCGAGATTCATGAAAACCTCGCTGTCATAAACAACATTCGCCTTATTGCTCTTAGCATAGGATTTATCAAGGGCAGTCAGCAAGCCGGTATCAAGAACGACCTCATCCGACTGCTGTGTAGTAGAGGTAGTTGTATCCTGCCCTGCTGTAGCACGCTTACGCTCCGAATCTTTATCATCAGAGGTATCTTTATTTCCGCAAGCGGTAAAGCACATAAGCATTACCGCCGCCAATAGCAAACTTAATAGCTTTTTCATATTGTGGACATTCCTTTCGGCTAAAGCCTCTTAATTTTTAAGAAGGCTGTTATTTCTTCAGAACAATCACATTCCATGAATGCTTTTCAAGTACCGATGTAAGATGACCGTCTTCGAACTTGGAATTGCTGTTCTTGATCTCTTCAACAACATTATTAGGCTCTGCCTCTGTGTTGACTGCCTTAATATCCTCGTGGTTGAGCACGATATGGCGGTCAATGTGATAATCCTTGAACTGACGAAGGTCAGCTTCCATACTGCAATCCTCGTCAAGGTCGCGGTTAACGGCAAATATAGCTATCTGTCCTTCCTCCTCGTTGTAGATAACCGAGGTGGCAAGATACGGAATATCGGTATAATGCTTAGAGTCATACTTTTCGCACTCAACAACACTCTGTAAAGCTGTACCTCTGCCGTATACACTACAGTGCTTGAAGGGATAGAATATAGTCTGTCTCCAAGCGGCGGTATCAGATGTCATAATAGGAGCAATAACGTTAACCAACTGGGCAAGGCAAGCCACCTTTACTCTGTCGGCATGGTTAAGCATTGTAAGGAACATAGTACCTACAAGCAGGGCATCCTCTAAATTGTAGGTGTCCTCAATCTGGTGAGGAGCCTTTGTCCAGCGGGCGTCTGCGGGAACCTTACCGTGGGGACGGTAAACAACGTTCCATTCGTCGATAGAAAGGTTTATGCGTTTCTTAGACTTGTTTATAGCGGAAGCATAGTCACAAGCAGCGATTACAGAGTGAATCTGATCATCAAAGGTCAAAGCATGACCGAGGAAATCACGGGTATCATCCAGAGTAAAGTTGCGGTTGTTGTAATAGGTATGCATTGAAAGATAGTCAATGTAACGGAAGCAACGGTCAGCAACAGTAGCATCCCATGAACCGAAGGTAGGAAGCTTTAATCCTGCACTACCGCAGGCTACAAGCTCGATTGAAGGGTCGATATCCTTCATTACCTTAGCAGTCTGTGCGGCAAGGGTGCCGTACTCATGAGCATTTCTGTGACCTATCTGCCAAGGACCGTCCATTTCATTTCCAAGGCACCATAACTTTACATTATGAGGCTTTTCGTATCCGTGGCTTACACGCATATCGGCATAATAAGTACCGGCAGGGAAATTGCAGTATTCGAGCAAATTTCTTGCAGCATCTACGCCTCTTGTTCCAAGATTAACCGCCATCATAGGGGCGATATTTGTTTTCTTGGCCCAATCCATAAATTCGTTTGTACCGAAGCTGTTGTCCTCAAGGTTCTGCCATGCAGCTTCAAGACGAACGGGACGAAGCTCCTTAGGGCCTACGCCGTCCTCCCAGTTATAAGCTGAAACAATGTTACCGCCGGGGTAACGAACGGTGGTTACACCCATTTCCTTAACGAGCTCGGCAACGTCTGTACGGGTGCCGTCCTCATCGGCAAACTTGCACTCAGGTTGATATACACCTTCGTAAACTGCTCTGCCCATGTGCTCTAAAAACGAACCGTATATACGTTCATCAACACGGTCGATTTTAAAATATTTATCTGTTCTTAATACTGCTTTTTTCATATAATTCTATCTCCTGTTTTCTCTCTTTTGCCCCTTTTGCCGTAATAGTACGAGCCGAATAAAACAACTGTCGAGGTGACAAAGATTGCGCTTATTATCATTATCAACATGCCCTCACCTGTCATGGGCGAAACACCCGACAGTAAGCCTGCAATGCCGGTCTTTCCTGTAGCCTTGATTTCTACACCGGAACCGTCGTCAATACGGAAATTGCGAAGCTTTGTAGTGTTAAGAGGGTCGCTTACAGAGTTGCCGAGGTAAAGACCTACGGAACCCGATTCATAATATGCTACCTCTCCCTTTTCCTTGCTGGCAGCAAATTTAAGGTTCGTAGAGAATGTAGCCGGCTTGTTATTTTCCTCACCCTTCTTGTAAAGGGTTGCATCGATGGCGGCACCCTTAACTGATACAACGAAGGTGAGCTCCTCGCCTGCCATTTTACCGTCCATAAAGGTAGCGCCACTCTTATAAGCTTCACGGGCAACCTCACCGAGGTATGCTAACTTTCCGTTCTGATAGCCCCACTTAAAGATAACTATATCTATACGGTTGGGGTTGGTTTCACCTAAAGTGCTGTAGTTACGGGAAACGATAATAGCATAGCCTGTTTGCGCATCTGCACCGTTTCCTATTTCGTTAACACGTAGGAAGAAGCCTGCTTTAAGGTTACCGTTGTTGTCGATAGTCATATCTACAGATGCCTTGAAATCGGTAACCGTAAGGTTATTAACTATCATTTTCTTTGTACCCGAGGAATTGGCTACAAAGTATTCACCCTCTTTAGTAACACCGCTGCCGTATATAGTATAACTGTCAAGCTCAGAAAGATCGCCGACATCGGTAGAAGGATAGTTAGGCTCACCTACGGTAAAGTTTGTAAAGGTAACATAATTCTGTGCTGTAAGACCGATAGCACCGCTGTCATAATGTACACCCTTAAGAGAAGGAGTTGAGGTTTCAAGGTCGGTTTCGTCGTTAAGGTCTGCTACCAATTCCTCACTCTTTAATGAGGGGTCCTTGGCATTATAGTAGTAAGCAGTTACCTGATCGCCGATTACGTTTACATCAATTGTAAGCTCCTGACCGGCAGCTGCTGTAATGTCCTTTTCGTATCCTTTAAGGGGAACCTCACTTGCCTTTGAAGCTACGGTTCCGAGATAGGTATATTTGCCCTTTACGATACCGTACTTGTAGATACAGAGAACAACTCTTGCATGGCTGTCGGTAGTGCCGGGGGTCTTATAAAGAATAGCTGCATAGCCTTCGATATCGTTAGAGCCTACAACACCGTCATCAGCGGCAGATTTTTCAATATCATTTACTCTGAATATGATACCGCTTCTCAGCGTTCCTTCACTACTAATTCGCATGGTAGCAGCGGCATGGAAGCCCTTAACGGTCACACCGTCAAGTATAGCACGCTTTGTACCTGTGGTATCTGAGATAATACCGTCATCAATACGTAAAAATTTATTTGATGTAGAGGAGGAATAGTATGTGTAGTTATCAAAATCTGCGGCATATTCTGCAAGTGAGCCTGCGGTATATTCGGTACCGGTTACACCCGAAACCATGGTAACCTGACCCTTAACAGCAGAGCCCTTAGAGTTATCCTGCGCAGGAATTCCGCCCTTATTTTCACTACTGATTTCCTCAGGTGCCTTAACTGTAAAGTTAAGTGCATCTACATAGCCTGATGCGGCGTGGAAGCCGACACCGCCTTCGGAATAGTAAGTACCTGCTGTGCTGACACTTCCCTTATTTTCATTGTCGGTATTGGTTTTTAAGGAAGCGGAGAGAACTTTACTTGTCTTAGAGGCATTGGCTTTATTATAGAAATAAGCCGCTACCTTATCGCCCACTACGTTAGCATGAATAATGTACTCAGCTCCCTCGGTTATAGCGATAGAGGAATCCTCTATATAAGCTATTCTGCCGAGATATGCCAATGTGCCGTTATTATATCCATACTTGTAAAGATAAAGCTTGGGACCGGAGGTGGTCTTTTGAAGTATAAGGGCATAACCCTCCATACTGTTTTGTCCCGCTTCAACATCACCTACACGGAAAACCATACCTGCCTTTAAAGCACCGTCTGTACCTGCTTTGAGGGTTAAATCGGCGCTGAAATCGGTTACGGGAGCAGTCACCGTAGTCTTTAAGATACCACGTGCCGCTGATTCTGTAGTAGAAGTATAGCCATTAGCATCGGTAGTTAAAGTGCCGTAGGTATTATACTTTTCTGCCAGCGGGTCGGGCGTATCGCTACCGCTGTTGCCACTGTTACCGCCGGTTGACGGTACTCCTGTTACAGGAGATGTAGGTGTGACGGTAAGCTCTGAGAAGTTATTGATACCATTGGAAATAAGACCGAAAGCACCACTGGCATAATAAGCAGTAGTATTATATGTTGCGGTGTTATCTAATGGATAAGTTGTAGTAGAACCGTATTGTGCTCCGGTTTCATGATTGAAAAGAGAAACCGTGATATTTGTTGTATCAACAACAACCTCTATACGGAAATTAAGATTCTTAACATCCTTTTCGGCATCCGAAAGGGTAACTTCTACCGCTTTTAGGCTTTTTTTCTCTGCACCATTTGTAGAATAACGGACATACAGAATAACCTTATCCAGCGATTTGGCAGAACGGCTTACAAAAACAGAATAACCGGAAGTGTTAAATTTAAAACTATCCTTAACGAAATCAGATTCCTGAATATGGAAAGAAATACCTGCGTATGCGGCGCCATAATTAGGAGATGTAGTAACCTGATTTCCCATAACAACTACCGAAGCTGTAAAAGTAGTCATATCCTTTGCATAATTTAACATAGCTTTATTTTGGTTATCAGTAGTAGTTATAGTTTCGGCTGTTTCATCAAAAGTAAATTTACCGGTAGTTTTGTTACTCGCTGTAGTGTAATTACTACTCGTGTACAATCCCGGCAGAGCAACACCAGTAGTAGTATCCTCTGCGGAAATCGACATAGTAATCGGTACTATAACAGAACACAGTATTAAAATACTGGTTAAAATTGCTGTGATTTTTTTCATAAATTCACCTACTTAATTAAACATTTACCAATAGGTTTTTATTTCTTTTCGGAAAGCTTACTGAGTACTCCCGGTGTGGTAGCTGTTACAGGCCAACCGTCCTCAGTCCAAATAATCCGGCTTATAGAAAGCAAGCTTGTTGAGGAGCTTCCGTCATCATAGGTTTTAAAGTACTCTGTAACATGATACTGTGTACCGTCGGTATCGGTCATAACAGAGCTGTGACCGCACTTTGTAAAGCCATCTCTGTAAGCGTTTACGGCGGTTGCACCCTGCTTCATCATGTCGACGCCGTCTGCATCGAGGAAGGGACCTGTTACGCTCTTACTGCGACCTACACCGTTCCAGTAGCCTGTAGAGAAGGAGCCGCAGGCAACAAACAGATAGTAGTAATCGCCGTGTTTGATCATGTAGCCTGCCTCAGGACCGTTACGTGTCTGAGCTGCTGCTAAATCATAAACAGTCTCATCATTCTGGTCAAGCAGGAGTGTATCGGGGTCGATTTTGCGCATCTTAATACCGCTCCAGTATGAGCCGTATACCAGCCAAGGCTGATTGTCATCATCGATAATTACGTTGGGGTCGATAGCATTATAATCGTCACCTACATAGGAGTGAATAACGCAACCTTTATCTACCCACTTGTAGTCCTTATTGTTGGGGTCAAGTGTGGTGTTGGTGGCAAGACCTATAAATGAGTGCTGACTGCCCGAAGTGGACTGACAGTAGTATACGCAATAGGTGTCGCCAATCTTATAGATACCGGGTGCCCAGATAGTACCGCCGGGAACACCTGTAGTCTCATCCTTCATCCAGTCATAAGGCTGAGCGGAGGGGAAAACCGTACCGGTCTTTGTCCATTCACGCAGGTCTTTAGAGGTCTTGATAGTAATACCGCCTGCCATGATAAAGCCGTAGTATGTACCGTCATAATTGTAAATTTCGGGACAGGACCAATTCTGAGTATCGCCCGAAACGCTTAACATCTGGGGAAGGTCTATATCGCCGTCACCCACACGCTCAAACTCCCAAACCTGATAGTCTACATCCTTGCCGTAGGGCAGATAGTTCTGAATAACGTCAATCTCTTTATCGGAATTACCGTCCTGCGGTTCAACGGCAAAGTCGGTAAGACGGGAGAATACACGGAAGCTCTTTTCGTCTTTAGACTTTTCGTCTGCTTCAAGCTCGAAAATCTGACCGTCTCCGTCACTTAACGGTTCAAGGCACATAAGCGCACCGTTTTTGTCTGAATCACGCTTAACAGACATATATCTGTCCTCGGTTGCCATATTTTGCAATCTGTAAGAGGAGGAGTCAACAGCGACCACACGCCAAATCATGCTTAAATCCTGTTCTTTCTCGTCATACTCACGCATTTTAACCTTTGCGCTCTCAGCCATACCGAAATCGTCGGCGGCGAGCACCAATCCGCTTTCTTTATTACGTATTACATAGTAATCGTAATCCTCTAAGAGTCCGTCTATTTTCTTGTGTTTCTCGGCTTTGTCGCCGCAGCCGGTAAACAAACCGGCTGTCAGCACAACACACAGCACAATAGTTATAAATCTAATTAGTTTTTTCATACTCAATATCCCCCAAAGGGCCTTTAGCCTCGTGCTTTGATTTTATTCATACACTCGGTATAGTAGTAGTTGAGCTTCTGCTCCATCTGGTCGGAAACATCCTCTACCTTGAGGGCAGACTGACGCAGCTGTGTCCACAAATCCTGAGAGCCCATCCAAGAATTGTACTCGGTAAAGCCGGGAACCCATTTCTTGATATCGGCAACGCTGCGGTCGATAGAATCGTAAACTGCGGCATAGTCGTCCCCGGGGGTAAGCTCCTTAACAAGATCGAGAATGGAATCATCTTCTACAATCGGAACGGATGCGGGCAGGTTATTGCTGGATTTGTACCACTTATAACGTGACTTCCAGCCATCCTCACCGAAGGTCATGAATTTGAGAAGCTCATAAGCAAGCTCGGGATTATCGCTGGTTTCGGAAACACAGCCTACGTTAACGATAGTCTGAACACGGTTTGAGGTACCTACAGGGAAGGGATATACGAGCCATTCCTGACCGAGATTTTGGTACTCCTCGGATTTAACGGTCTGAATAGTCCAGTACCAGTCAAGCTGCATAGCCTGCTTACCGGTTTTGGGAAGCCATATTTCGGAATCGCCGAACCATTCCTCTAATTCATCAGCGGTTGGGTTGCCGGCTATCTTATTATTGAGAAGCTCAAGACCCTTTGCATAACCCTGTGCTAAGTATTCGGTATCGAAGGTTCCGCTTTCGGGGTCATAGCCATACTGCCAGGTATCGGTAGTATAAGCGGCATTGTAAACGTCACGCAGATAAGAAAGAACGTTATCACCAAGACCGAACTGATGCTCGTTAGCTTTAGTAAGCTTTGTAGCAAGGCTGTACATTTCATCGATTGTCCAATCGTAACCGGGTAATGCTATATTGTTTTCCTCAAAGAGGGTTTTGTTAATCAAAACAACACAGGGGTACTGCTCTGTAACAAGGCCGTAACGCTTACCGTTGTAAACGCCTGCAACCTTAAGACCCTCGGAAATCTTAGCGGTGGTGGGGTCGGCATCGTAATACTCGGTGATGTCGGCTGTCCAACCGTTTGCGGCAGCAGTCGCAAGATCGAAGGTACAGAACGCATCGGGGAGGTCGCCTGTAGACGCTAAGTTCTGAAGTCCCGAGCTCCAAGAATTCTGATCGATTTCCAAAAGCTCAACATATACATCGGGGTGAGCTTCCATGAATGCATTGGCAAGATGCTGCTGTAAATCACGGTCAAACCAAGCCGCAAAGCGAAGGGTGATACTTCTGCCCTCTTTGGAGATACCGCTGGATTCCTTCTCGGCATCTCCGCCGCAGCCGGCAACCGCAAACAACATGCATACAGCCAATAACACACTGACTAACCTTTTTAGATTTTTCATATTATTTCCTCCTTAAAAACGACCTCAAGTCGCATAATTTAATCCTTTAAGCCTACCATATCAACACTTTGAACAAAGTACTTCTGCAAACAGAAGTAAACCACAAGCAGAGGTGTAATACATATTACCGTACCTGCCATTCGTATAGCCTCGTTTAAAGTGTTATCGCCGTTGCCTTCGTTTAATAGCTTGTAGCTTGCCTCAAATTGGCTTAGCTTTACAAGCAGAGTAGTCATTGAATTGGTATTACCTATACTTGAGTTTGAGATATACATGCTTGTAAGATAGGTCTCATTCCAGTACCACACGAGGGAGAACAAAAAGCCTATAATAAAGGCGGCTCCCACACAAGGAAGTGCTATATAGAAAAATACCTTGAAGTGACCGCAGCCGTCCAACGAAGCGGCTTCGATTTGAGAAGTTGATATCTGACTGAAAAAGAGAAAGAAAACCAATGTTATAATAGTGGTCTTAAAGCCCTGACCCAGTACTGCCGGCAGAACAAATGCCCAAACCGTACCTATAATATTCATATCCTTAAATATAAGGTATGTAGGAACCATTGTTGCCTGTGAGGGGAGCACGAAGGTGAGTATCAGTAATCCCCAGCCGATTGCCTTACCCTTAAAACGGTAACGTGAAAAAGCATAGCCTGTAAGACAGCAAACCACTACCTGACATGCCGCCGGTATTACAGACAGCTGCAAAGTATCAAGAATAGTGTTCTTAAAATCCATAACCTCAAACGCCTGCTTAAAGTTATCGAAATTAAGGGATGTGGGAATCCAATGCACAGAGTCATTTACAAGGTCGTCTACCGACATAAAGCTTGTAACCAGCATATAAAGCAGAGGGTAAAGGTAGATATAGCTGATAACTATTAAAACAAGGTACAGCGCAAATTTTACAAGAAAGCCTTTTTCCTCATAGGAGCCTAAGAGAAAACGTCTTGCACCCTCCTTAGAAAAGGGATTTTTACGCATCGGCACGTTTTTTAGCATCTGCTTCCCACCTCCTCCTTTGGCGCTCTCGCCGTTTGTTTTCTTTGGCTATTTTCTTTTGTTTCTTTAAAAATGCATCCGCCTTGCCTTTAAGCATCAGGAATATAAGCCCCAGCAGGACAAGAACTATCAGCGAGTGCATCCAAGCCATCGAGGAAGCATAGCCATAACCTCTTGTAGCCTTCAGCATAGCGGCGGATATAAGGTTGATAACGCCGTTTGTGCCCGAGTTTGCCAGATAAACCAATGTGTATACCGCATTGAGCAAAATAATCGAACGAATAGCGGGTAATGTTATTTTCCAGAAAATTTCCCAGCCGGTAGCGCCGTCTATTTTAGCCGCCTCTATCATGTTAAGGTCGATTTTCTGTAAAATTGCAAGGAACATGATTATCTGTATACCCGAATACCAAAGTATCAGTATCAGCTGTGAGAAAAGTCCTGAAATAGGCTCTACAAGCCATTCGGGCAGAAAGGACGATATAACCTGTGTTACTATCATCTGGTCTGACGAGGCCACCGAGGTAGCACCCTGACCCTGAAGCTCGTTTATAATCGGTCCGCTTACTACGATTACGGGCAAGAAAAATATGGTTCTGAAAATTCCCTTGCCCTTTAGGTTGGTATTAAGCAGTAATGCGGCAAGCAGAGCGAATATAACAATTATCGGAACCTGTAATATTACCTGAATTAAGAAGGATAGCTCCTGCTCGATAAAGTTTATATCCTTTACCCATATTTCCTGAAAGTTATCGAAGCCTATCCATTCGCAGACAATACCACGTGCTGTAATATTTACTTCGCAGAAGGAGTAGTAAATCGCCAAAGCCAAGGGGCGGATAACAAAGAATGCTATACCGATTATCCAAGGCAACAGGAATATGTATGCGTACCAGTTAGCCTCTCTGCCGAACATGCGGGATTTAACTTTTTTCAATAATGTTTTGTTTTCTTTCATTACTGTCCCGCCTTTCCGCCGATAAAGAGATATGCCTGACCCTCAACGGTGTTACCGTCATATTGGATTGCCGATTCATTATAATTTACTACTACCTTTGCACCGTTTTCATAGGTAGTTACCGCAACACCGTCTGACAAGCTGTGGTCTGAAATAGTGCTGTCGGCAGTAACCGAGTAAAGCTTTGTGAAAATTTCATTGTATTCCCTAATCATTTCGCTGTACTCACTGTACTGACATGAGAAAAGGGATGCGGAATCGGTGTAGATAAGCTCCGAGGGAGATTCGCTTGTTAACAGGAAAGAGGGGTAAATTCCACTCTCGATAAGCTTTAGCTTATATTCGGTAGTATCCGCCTTGAAGTTAATATATTCGCTGTAAAGAGGAATTCTTCCCTTTAGAACTATTGCAAAGAAAGGAATCTCGCCTGTAACGAACTTATAATCCGAGCCGTAAACCTTGTAGTCGTAATACTTCTGAACTGTAGACCACAAATAATCGTTAGGCGCTATGTAAGCGGTGGAAAGCTGTTCGCCTACAGCCGAAAGCGTATCGCTGTTAACGCCTGCCGCATACTGACGGGAGAACATTTTCATTTTTTCGCCCGCCTCGTAGGAGTAAACCTCATCTGTAACACCGTCAAAGGAAATTCCTATATTTCCTTTTTCCGTCAAGGACTTTGCAAGAGCTTCTATCCGCTTTTCAGCGGCAGCTGCCGTATATCTGTACTTTGTAGGATGTAGCTCTAAGAAGGTATCATTGGAGAAAACCCTACCGTTGTACTGATAAATATAATCCTTAGAGCCTGACTTTTTATAGGTATTAAGGAAATCACCGTACAGAAGGAAGCTTATATCCGAATACTTTTCAGCAAGCTCTGCGTAATCGCTAAGGTCACCTACATCACCCTCGAAGGAGGTTTTACCTGTAAGGTTACCGTAAATTCCGCCCTTTTGCCAGCCCTTAAGAGAAACGGACAGATTGTCTATACCCTCACCCGTAAGCTCTGCTAAAATTTCGTCTATCTGCTCTACAGAGGTCATAGAAACGAACTTTGTGCCGAAAAGGGCTTTCTCTACATCACCTGCGAAAAAGTCAAGGCGCATACCGTAATCAGTGTCATTATCGGCTTTGAGCACTCCGTTTTCGGTAAGATATTCACGGTAGCCTTCTGCCAAGCCTACGTAATCGGCATCCTCGCCGCCCTTAAAGCGGTAAGCAACGCTTATATCAAAGGTTTCCCTTTCGGACTGGGTGCTGGTTATACTTCCCGACTGACCTGTTAAATACTGATAAGTCTCACGGTAGATATACCTTGCGGTTATCCAGTTATATTCGGTAACAACACCGTTTGGGTAAGCGTAAATCTCTGCATTGTATTTTCCGCTTTCAATGATACCCAAAAAAGCATTTTGACGGGAGGTATGCACCATTCCGAACACGGGAGCGAAAATTCCTGCCGAGCTTGCCGTAGTAGCTATTGTATCGTCATACTTCTGTGTAGCATAGCTGTTTGACTCGACACTGTAGTTTCCGCCGTATATTTTAGCCTTATAGGGCTGTGAAAACTTTTGGTTGTTGTCTTCAAGTGCTATGAGTGCACCGCAACCGTCAGGAATAAGCATATAGCCCTCAACATCGCCCAAATGGGTGTAGCCTAAGAAAGGCAGTACATATACAGCCGCCAAACGGTACTGTTCGTTTTCCTCTTTAATAGAGCTGTTAGGAACCTGAACACGGATGCCGTTATTATCCAAGGTTACAAACATTGTAAGTGAAATTCCGATAGATTTGAACTTAACCTCGGCGGCAAAGCCGTTTTCAATTAAGGATATCTTGGTATCGGGCTTACCCGAATACATATTTATTTTATTAAGGTTAACAGCAGTACCCTTGTAGTATTCAAGGACTATACCCGAGTTTACGAAATTTTTCCATGCTTCGCTGGAGGATTCGTCGGGAGTAGCAGCGCTGTCGGTAACAGCACCCGTAAGGTTGTTTTTAACCCTTACGGTCAAACCTTTTTCCTCATAATAAAGTGAATAATTCTCGTTGGTTGCAGCAAGGAGATATCCGTCCTCGGTCTGTTCGGCGGGCTTATTATCAAGAGCCGCAACAGTAGCACTCAAAGTTCCGTCTGCCGTAATTTTGGAGCTAAGTGTTCCCGATGAGCAGGAGGTGAGCAGCAACAAAGCCAGAAGTAATGCTAATATTTTAACCTTGGACACGATACATCACCTCACTCCAGATTTGAGAAATAAATTCAGCTGTCTGCTTGCACATTACGTAAAGTATAAAGAGAACCACTATCGCTACAAAGAATGCAAACAAAGTCCAGAAAATACATTTTACGGTCTCAGCCGCCTTATAGTTATTAAGCTCGCTTACCATAACCACCAAAAGGGCTATACTGCAGGCATATATAACTACATTAAAGAAATTAAGTATAAATACTTCGCTTGTAGTAAGGAAGTGGGTAAGCACTATCATAACAGGACGTAACAGCAGATATGGCATTAAGGAATAAATAATACCGCAGTATACGTTTTTAAGTGAAGCCTCACCCTCGGTAATAGAACAGATAAGATAGTGGCAAAGAATAAGCAGTACGAATATTCCTATAATTACAGCCGCATCCTTTAATACCGAATACTGACCCACATTTACAGAGGAGAATATGTATCCCCGCAAATACTTATCCGCAAGGTAGATTATTACGAATATACCGTAAAGTATAGTTGCCGAAAGCACCGATACCTTATTTTCCCGCTTGATGCCGTAATAGGCATCCATTGGATTTTTGGGTATTTTAAAGAGGAATAAAACCTCTTTTACGGTTTTGCGTGATGTGATTTTTCTTACATATCCACCCGCAGGTGCTAAAACCTTAGTTTTTTTGCTGAGCATTACAAGTAGATAAGCTCCTCCGAAAATAACTACCGCTACACCCAGTATTATGAAAATATTTTTACGGATAACTGCATTTCTAAGCTCTGTAAAGGCTTTTGAAACGCCCTCTTTATCATTTGAAAGCTCAAAATGCTCCATTGCAGAGGCGTAGTTTTCCTCCATGTAATAGGATTCTGCTATACCCTTGTGAGCATAGTCGAACAGGTTATTCATCAAAAGAACCTGCTCCCAAGGCTCCTTGCTTTCCAGATATTTACCCTCCTGATAGAGGTACAGAGACGTATGAACATTTTCGGTAAATTCGGTAGGCTCAAAGGTCTGAATTTGACCTGCGGTATCGTCCAAAACGTAGAGTCTTCCGTCATCCGTTACGGATATTGCGGAAATGGTACTGAAAAGACCTATACGCTGACTGCCGTCATCGAAGCCACCGAATATAAAGAGTAAATCGCCCTCGCTGTTAAATTCCAGTATATAACCGTTTGATGTTGCAGCGTAGATGTTGCCTATATTTCCCACCGCCAAATCACTGGGGCTTGGGAAGGAAATATTGGTTGTAAGCATGTCATTTGCCGACATATTAAGCTTACGTATAACCTGTTCTGTCTCGATATTGGTCATGGTGTAAACTATACCGTCGGAATCAACCGTAAGGTTGCTGATAGAGGCAGGTATTGTCTGCTGGAGCTGACTTTTCTGCTCCTCGGTAAAAATAGCATCCAAGAACTTATCCCAAAGGCTTACCTTTACCTCGTTAGCGCCGAAATAGCCTAAAAATTCGCCTGTACTGCGTGAAAGCTGTACTATACCGTTTGAATTACCCTTACAGGAAATATAAAGGTTATCGTTACTGTCACACGCAACCTTTAAAGGAATAAAGGTTTCATCCTTGCCGTAAAGGAAGGAATCGGGCTTTTCGTAGTTCTTTATAAGCGTACCGTCAGTACCGAACGCGAATACTGCCTGTGCCGAGGAATCGGCCACAAGGATTTCACCGTTTCCTGCAATAAAAACTCCGACAGGCTCCTTTAGAACATCACTGCCTATTACGGAAATCAAATCACCGTTTAAGGTAGATACTACAATTCTGTGATTTCCCGTATCGGCAATATATAACCTATCGCCGCTTATTGCCATATCCGACGGCTTGCTTAAAATTTCGTCGCCTATCTTTTCGATAGTTTCAACCGGATTATATGCGTTCTGTGTTTCGATATAATCGCCGTTTTTATCAACGGTAATGGTTTTATAGGCGGTATCGGCGAATACATTTACCGCTAATACTGAGGTTAAAATCAGCATTACCGCCGCTGTTTTAAGAAATTTATTAAATCTCATTTTGTTCCCCGCACTTTGTGTGGCACTATTTAATGCCTGATGTTGCCATAGTACTCATAACTCTGCTTTGCATGGTGATAAACAATACTACGTTAGGAATAAACATAATAAGTGTTGCCGCTGCCGCAAGTCCCTGACCTGCAACACTGTTTGTGTTAGATGAAAGGGTCTGCATATAAAAAGCAAAGGTTTTAAAAGCATCGGTATCGATATACATCGAGGATGTTTCGGTATTGTTCCAAACCTCTTGGAACATAAGTATAGATACTGTTGCCATAGCAGGCTTAACAAGTGGAAGTATGATACTGGTGTAGGTCTTGAACTCACCGGCGCCGTCAATATGAGCCGCCTCTATAAGAGCCGAAGGTACACCGTCCACAAACTGCTTTAAAAGCAAAAGTCCTACCGGCAGAACGACTATCGGAAGTATATGTGCAATATATGTATCGTGCATCCCTAATTTATCAACAATCAGATATCTTGGAATTTGCAACGCGATAGCAACGAAATAAAGACCAATGTCGTTCATTGTAGACAATATCTTTTTACCCTTAAAGTCCATCTTAGACAAAGCAAATGCCGCCATAGTTGTAAACATAAGGGTAAAGCCTAAAACACATACCGTAACAAAAATACTGTTAAATAAGTATCTTGAAAAAGGAACGGTTGAAGATGCCGTTGCGCTTACCAGCTTGAAAAAGTTTGTGAAAGACGGATTCGTTACAAAGAACTTAGGCGGATAAGCAAACAACTCCTCCAAAGGCTTGAATGCATGGTTTACAATGTAAACTATGGGTAATACCATTATTAAGGTTATGGGAATAAGCACAGCATAAATTTTTAACTGGTCTTTTTGAAATTTTCTCGGGTTGGCGAGATTGCCTTTTATTGCCATACTTAATCCTCCTTAAATAATTTACGTGCGCCCTTGGAAAATACCCAAATTATAACAAGGAGCACTACCGAAACCGCACAGGCATAGCCCATTTCATAACGGGTGAAGCCGTAGTCCGAAATATGGTTTACCATAAGCTGACCTGCGTAGTTAGGTGTGGGGTTGGAGCCCGAAAGCTGAACACCTATAGCACTCTGCTTGAATGCGTTTACGATTGCCATAATAGCACCGAACAGCATTTGAGGCTTAATAGACGGAATGGTTATGTAGAACATTTCCTGAACACGGTTTCTTATACCGTCTATATGAGCTGCCTCGTAAAGGCTGGGGTCGATATTCAAAAGACCTGCCAGCATTGAAAGAAAGCCTACACCCATACTCGACCATAACGCTACGATTATCATAACCGGCAGCAGCCATGTTTTGGACTGTAGGAATATAATAGGCTCGGTAATAATTCCTAACTGCATTAAAATATTGTTGATATATCCCAACTGGTCGCCACTGAAAAGCACCTTCCAGATAACCGTCATTGTAGTGCCTGCTGTCATAGACGGTGAATAAATTATCAGCGCTAATACTGTTCTCGGACCTCGGGTTATCTGAGAAAGAGCCCACGCAAGCAGGAAGGACAGTACATAACCGCCCGGACCTACTATTACCGCAAATACTATGGTATTGGGTATTACGTAGCGGATGAAAACCTCATCCTGCAAAAACAAATCAATATAATTCTTTATTCCCACAAAATCGGGAAACTGAATAGCGTTGAAGTTTGTAAATGAAAGGGCTATCGCTATAACTACCGGCACCGCAACGAAAAGTATAAAAAGTGCAAAATACGGCAGTACAAATAAATACGGTGTGACCCCACGCCTAAGCTTATCACTTTTCATAATAGCCCTCCTGTTCTACTACTTTATAGTCTTTTACGGTTTTTCCGTCCTTAATGTAGCCGAATTCCTCCAGCTTGGAATTAACCTCGGCTCGGATATCCTTTTCAGCCTCGGAAAGCTCCTGACGGACATTACTGTTAGTTAAAACAACATTGTTAAGTGCGTTTGAAAGTGAACGCTGGGTCATGTAGTTACCGGGGATTCTGGGAACCTCTACAATCCAGTCCATCATTTCAAGTATAGTAGCCTTATGCTCCTCGTTCCAAGGAAGCTGTGCGAAAGCCTCTAAGTTAGCGGTATTCCACATATATTCGTTACCGTAGGTAAGACGGAGTGTTTCGGCAAATTCGGACTGTACCTCAGTACCGGTCCACCACTTTAAGAACTCCCAAGACTCCTCGGAGTATTCGGTATCGTCAAAGATAATGGCTGTAGACTGGGCGCCGCTTATATAACGGAGTACATTGCCGTTTTCGTCCGCATATCCGGGATACGGAGCTACACTCCAAGAGTTTGCGATTTCGGGTGCAGAATTCAAAAGTGTCATGTATGTATTAAAGCCCGAAATACCAATCGGAATAGAGCCGCTGCGGAAATGCTGATAGAAGTTACTTACTTCATAAGGAATATCGTAGATAGTAAATAATTTACGCATTTCGGTAAAGGCGGCTACCGTTTCCTCGGAGGTTATGCGCAAATCGGTTGCGGTCTCGCCGTAAACTCTGCCGTTCATCTGATAAATAAAGGGTACTAAGACAGAAAGTGTCTTTGTTCCGGGGTGACCTGCAATATGGGAATAGAAGTCCATACCGTAGCGCTTTAATACAGGAAGCATTTGCTTTACTTCCTCCATAGTATCAGGAACAGACAGACCCAATTCGTCTAAAATATCCTCACGGTAGAAAAGCACTAAGAAGTCGGAGGTTTCCGGAAGCAGATAATATCCGCCGTCCACCGCACCGATATTTATAATTCCCTTACCGAAACGGGAGGCAACCTCCTGCCAATCGGGATAGGTGCTTAATTCCTTAATAGCTCCTCTGATAGCCAATTCAAAAGGAATGGTATATGTAACACCAAGCGCTACATCGGGCACATTACCCGAGGCGCTGGCAAGGACTAACTTTTCCTCATTAGGCATGATGGAAATATCCACCGCCATGCCCGTCTCACCGTAGAAGCCGTTATCCGCCATTTTCTGCATAAGCTCGATATAAAGTCTTGAACGGTTTACCCAAACCTCAAGGTGGGGTGTATCGTCATCCGAGCCTGTGCTGTATTCCGAAGTAAAAGAGCTTAAGAAACGCATAAAGGACATTCCCATTTTGTAGAAAAAGCCCTTGCTTTCGGGTAATTTCTCCTCATCCTGATAGATATAAATTTGGTCGATTGTAAGGGGTGAGGTATAAAGACTTTCCAACGTATTCGCTAAATACTGACCTACAGAGCTGTCACCCTGATAAAGCTCATCTATACGGTTAGGCAGGTTGGCTATATCCTCTGCCAAGGACCTTAACTGCTTAATACAGATTTCAAGGGTGGAATACTCACCTATGGTTTTAACCTCGGGAGCAAATTCGCCAAGTCTCGAATAAATATCCTCAATACGTTCCGCCCAACCGTTAAGGTCATCCTGAATGGTTGGGATGTATGCCAAAACATCGAAATCACGGTAGGACGAGGTATTATTTCCCGTAACCTTCATAAGCTGTAGGGACACATCGTTTATTTCAGATATCAATGTGTTTACATCGTCTATAATATCCGCCATGTTTTCAAGAGACACCGTAAGGGTAAGTGTATGGGTAACATTCTGCTCGAGGTAAACTCCTATAGGATTACCCTTGCTATCCTCAACAGTCATAGTGGTAAAATCTCTTGAATAATCAAAGGCTACATTTTTGAAATCCTCAGTATAGAGCTTACCGTCTAAATACATATAGCGGAAAACGGGAAAATCGTTCTTGGAATTCTGACGGTATTTAAAGCCCAGATAGTAATAACCGCTTTTGTCAACATTGAAGGTATAAGTAACACTTTGACCGCCGTCCGCAAAGGATGCGCCCGACAGCATATTAAGCTTTAATTTTGCATAATTGTAAGGCTCAACAGAAGCATCGTACTCGCCTGCCGGGCGTATTGATGCGCTGTTTTTTGAGGTGAATCTTTCGCCCTCCAAAACCTTACATTCGTCACCCTCGGGAGTACCGGTCTTGCCGTATTCCTGTTTTTTATCGCCGCAAAGGATAATTTTTCCTATTATCAGGTTACCTTGCGAGCACCTGAATTTCAAGCCGTGAGTTCCTGCCGACAGGTCAAACCAAAAAGGCTCCATTGTAATTGCCGAGGCATCGGAGAAATACTTTGTCTGCCATTTAGAAATACGTACCGATTCGGGAACTATTTCATTACCGTAGCGGTCGGTGGAAAATTCCTCAGTTTCGTATTCCCATTCGCTTTCAAATTGCTGATTGCGCATTTCATAGCAGGTATATTTATCATCTATTGCAACCGAGCAGTTAACTGGAAGTGTACTCTCGGAAGCATCATAGTACTCGATAGCTATTTTGTACTGTCCGTCCTGAGGAACGGTGATATTAAAATTAACCTCGCCGCCCTGAACAAGCTTTACCGCATTTCCGTTGAAACCCTCAATATCCGATACAAGCTCTGCCTGAACCGACACAATGTCCCGCGCATTAAAAGCTACATCCTCGCCGTTGTAATACTCAAAGCGGTAGCTATCCTTCAGGTTACGGTAATTTTGCTCCGCTACGTCGGTATTTTCGGCTGCCGTACTGCCGTTTTCGGCGGTTTGTTCATCTGCCGACGCAGGAACCACGCAGCCCGATGTTAATAATACCGCAGCGAACAGTCCGCAAAGCAGTTTTTTAACTGTATTATTTCGTTTGCTACCGCACCGCTTTGATTTTTTCAAAGTATTTGCCTCCTTAGTATCTGTAACACAATTTGTGTTCATCGTAAAGCACCTAAGTTTATCTTTCTGATTTTAGAAATATCCGCCTTAGGCTCACGGTCTATGGTAACAAGACCGTTCTGTTCGTTTTCAACATCTGTAAACTGGGTAAAGCAATAACCCGTCATATAAGGTATTTTTCTGATAGCATGTGTAAGGCTTGCGAAACGGTTAAGGAATTCCTCCTCGGTCTTAACCTTTTCGTTGTAGCCCCAGCCGCCGTCTGTAGCGTAGGAAATACCGCCGTATTCGGTAATCATTATCGGCTGACCGCTGTAGCAATGACCCTTAGCAAAGGCGTATCTGCGCTGACCTGCTACGGGGTTATCGCCTATTTCACAAGACTTATTGTCGTAGCGATCGGTGATTTCCTCACCGTAAGCCGAGTAATCGTGAATGGTCAAAAGGTCGGTTTCGGTCTGCTGCCAACCGTCATTACTGATAGCAAATCTTGTGGGGTCCATAGATTTTACTGTAAAGTAAGCACCCTTAGTGAGATTTTGCTGCTGAACATCGAAGCGTATCTGCTGTACACCCCATGACTCGTTAAACAGCACCCAGCTGAATATCGAGGGGTGGTTGATATCCCTTTCCACAATTGCCGTTATCTCGTTCATTATTTTGTGAGCCTGTAGCTCACGGTACTGGTACATTGAGGGTATTTCCTCCCAAACGGCAATTCCTATACGGTCGCACCAGTAAAGGAAGCGTGGGCTTTCTATTTTCTGATGAATACGCATTGCGTTGTAGCCCATGGACTTTATAAGCTTTATATCCTCGATTATGCGTTCATCGCTTTCGGGGGTGATATAGCCTTCGGGATAGTACCCCTGATTAAGAATACTGCGGTGATAAAACGGGAGATTATTAAGCAGTACCTTGCCGTTTTCGGTTTCAAGCTTTCGCATACCGAAGTAGGTCTGTACCTCGTCAACCGCCTCGCCGTCTTTTTTAAGGGTAATGAGCATGCGGTAAAGGTTGGGGTGTTCGGGTGACCACCATTCACTGCCTCTGAAGGGTGAGCCTGGATAATCTACAGAAAGCTGTTCGTTTATGTATCCGCCGTGAACACTCATGGAGGCTGTTGCAACCTCCGTATCGTTTATCATAATTTGGATATCGGCAGAGATTTTATCATCAAGTGCAAAGCCTTTAAGTTCTGCTTTAATGCTTACTGAGTTGGTATCAACATCACCTTTAAGGATAAATTTATCAATATGTAACGGGTTTACGGCTTCAACCCAAACGCTCTGCCAAATTCCCGTATAGCGTTTGTACCAACAGCCGAATTCGCCTTTGCCCCAAAGCTGCTTACCTCTTACGGTTTCCTTAGCAAAATCATAATCGCAAGCACGTACGGTAATATCGTTTTCACCGTCTGTTAAAAGCTCTGTTATATCGGCACTAAAGGAGGAATAACCGCCTACGTGGTTTACAGCGTGATTACCGTTTACCCAAACATCACACTCATAATCCACCGCCGCAAAATGAAGTATTGTGCGCTTTCCCGCAAAGCTTTCGGGCAACTTCATCTTTCGCTTATACCAAACGGTTTCGCAAAATTCAGCCGAATCAATACCGCTTTTCTTGGACTGGTATACAAAGGGCACACAAATTTTCAGAGGCAGAGAATTTGATAACTGCCATTTCTCACTAAGACCTGAATTGTCCTTATCAAAGGCAAAACCCCACTCACCGTCAAGACATAAAAAGTCATTACGGTAAACCTGCGGATTAGGGTGTTTTTCTATTGCTTCAAAGCTATACATTTGTACAACCTCCTAAAGCGATATTTTTTCGTTTATATTATACACTATACAAGGCTTCACATGGTATGATTTTTGTTTTACTAAACCGACTTTTTGTTTTGTCATATAGTTATTATCCTTAACTATTGCTTAAAAAACTTATGTTTTTTAGACAAATATACAAAATTAACCAAAAAAGTGCTCCGAGCCGCAAGAGCACGGTTCGGAGCACTTAAAGCTATATTATTCTGTTATTTCAACAGCAATTTTTTTAATTCTGACAAGGTCTTTAATATTTACCGCCTCATCACCGTTAACGTCAGTGTACTTAGCATCATAATCCTCTGCTTCCAGCAAGTCTTTACGCAGGCAGGTAATATCAACACCGTCTACCTTGCCGTCTTTGTAAATATCGCCAATCATAAAGAAGGTTGCGGAAATTTCGGTTGCACCGTATTCTTTTGCAAATACATAGCCGCTCTCGGTCTTTGTAATTTCGGTAGCCTCGTCGTTTACATTGGTGTAAACCGTATCTACACGGTATCCGTCATCAGCAACGGGAACTATCTTAACATCGTCGCCAACCTTTGCAGCTCCGCTGTTGATAGCCGCATAAACAGAACCGTTTGTGCAGTCAGCAGCAGATATGAGAGTATCTGCAATGTCTTCTTTTACGGACAGGTTGTTTATAGAACCGCCCTGAGCGATATACCAACCTACTGCACCTGAGCCTTCAACACCGTTATGAGTAAGGGTTATTACCTTATCTGTATGTTCGCACATTGTAGCAGTAGCGGTAACTACGCCGTTGTCAACCGCAACCTCAAGGTTTACTTCAACACTTGCATATTCAGCATCTGTAGTATCTTCCGTAGTGTAGTCAGAGAAGAATGTTGAGTGAGGCACAGACTTTAACTGTGTACGGGTATAGCTGCCGTCATCATTCTTGCCGAATTGGAACAAATAAAGTGTTGTACCGGCAGGATTTTCGGAATCGTTAGCGTTACGTACAAGCACTAGGCGGTAGCCCTCGTAGCCGTAGCTAACATGACTATTATTGTAAGCATAACCCGAATGGGTGGCTTCTTTTATCATAAAGTCAAAGCCCATATTGTAATAAACGCCTGCAGCAGTACTCTTTAAGGTAGCGCTTGCGGTAAACTCAGATACATTGCTGCCTGTAAGAACTGCCTGCTTGAAGTTTTTGGTTGTAGAATAGATCTTATTATTGGTACTGTCAAGTACAAGGCTGTTTTCATCGTTGGAATAGGTTTTATATCCTTTAATATCGGAAATCTCATAACCTTCTTCTGCGGTGTAGTTAAAGTCGCAAATTTTACCCTTAGAGCCTATAGAAAGGCCTATAGCACCTGCATTGTAAACAGTAGCATTTGCCTCTTTTGTAAAGGTTTTGCTTGAAAGGTCAACAGTTTTGCTTGCAGATGATGCGGCAACATCGTTCAGTTCATTGAGTACATCAAAGCTGAAGGTAACCTTATCATTCACTACAGCAAGGTTAAGCTTAAGCTTTATACCTGCAGAAGCAAGAAGCATATTCTTAGTGTCGGGATATACCGAAGCCAAAGTGGTGGTATCGGCGTCTAAACGTCCAACCTCACCGAGGTAAACAATATTACCATCAGCATCTCTGCCCCACTTGTATAACAAGGCTACAATTCGGCTATAGTTGCCTGTACCTGCTTCGCTCTTCCAAAGAACAACAGAGTAACCCTCTATTTCATCTGCCGAGTTGCCTATATTCTGTGCACGGAAAACAATACCTGCTTTAAGGTTACCGTCATTTCCGATTTCGAATACAGCATCGGCATTGAAATTATGAACATTAACATCAGTCACCATAGCTTTCTGAGTAACAGCCTCGGTTGAAACGAATGCTTTGTCCTCAACAGTAAGACC
>JAFUOL010000042.1 GCA_017481865.1 Clostridia bacterium
GACACCTGATAAAGGGATGCCGACGATTTTGAACCCTCGCCGTACATTCCTCTTACAGTAAAGCCGATTTTGCTTACTGTCTCTGAAAGACGTGGGATTTCACCTGAACTTTCGGTCACGGGCAGATGCAGCATTACAGAGGCCCTCAGTCCCGTACCTAAATTGGTGGGACACTCGGTAAGATAACCCAAATTACTGTCAAAGGCGAAATGCAGGCTACTGTAAAGCATACTGTCAAGCGACTCGGCTATATCATAAGCCTTTTCGAGATTAAGTCCTCCCATAATCACCTGAATTCTGATATGGTCCTCCTCGCCTATCATAATACTTATGCTTTCATCCTCCGACAGTATGATAGCACCGCCCATAGGATTTTGGGCAAATTCGGGGCTTATTATATGTCTTTCAACCATAGCGTATATCTCGTTTTCGGGAATATCCGCCATGTCTATAAATTTAAGGCTTTTAGAATATGGTGTATTGCTTTCGTAAACTGCGGATTTAACCTTTGCTTTAAGCTCCTGCTTTTGGCTTTCGGTCATTTTCGACGGAAACGGTACGCCCTCTAAATTTCGGGCAAGCCTTATTCTTGTGCTTACTACTATGTCTGCATTCTCAGACGGTGTTTTATACCAACAGCTCATTTGCTTTCACCCTCCATTTTCTTTATTTTATCACGTATAACGGCGGCTTCCTCGTAGCGTTCCTCGCTTACAAGGCGGTTAAGCTCCATTCTGAGGGACTCGACTGTATTTTCCGTGTTTACCACCATAATCGGTGCGCTGTTGGGCACCTTGCCTACATGCTTTGTACTGCCGTGTACCCGCTTTAAATAAGGCATCAGTTCACTTCCGAAGGTGCTGTAGCACTGCGAACAGCCTGCCTTTCCCGTTTTGGCAATATCCGAAAAGGTGGAGCCGCAAACTGGACATTTTTTAGTATCAACGGCGATACCTGTATTTAAAAATTCACCGAACATTGAGGAAAGCATACCTGCAAGACCGTTATGGGTGTGAGTAGTGTAGCCTGCTTCTGCGGCACAGTGACTGCAAAGATTATATTCCCTTACTACACCGTTTACTACCGAGCGGATATGTGTTGTAGCCTCGTTTTTTCCGCATTTTTCACATTTCATATAGTGTCACCTTTCTTAAATGAGTGTTAAAAGCATTTGTTTTAAAATAGCCGCCCTTAGTGTATCCTTATATTCAGGCGGTACGGTCTGCATTACACTTTCGGATAGAGCCGCCGCAATAAGCGCCGCCGTTTCACGGGATATAAGCCCTGCTTCAAGACAGTTTTCAATAACAATTCGTGTGCTCATGGAGTCAATCCTACTTCCGATAGAATTGATTATATGCATAAAGGCTGAAGACTGATTTAATACCACCCTTTTAATTCGGATATACCCTCCGCCGCCTCGACGGCTTTCTATAATGTACCCGTGCTCGGGGGTAAAGCGTGAGGACAAAACGTAGTTTATCTGGCTGGGAGCACAGCCTATAAGCCCTGCAAATTCGTTACGCTGGATTTCGGCGATATTCTCCTCCGACTCGTTTAACATTTTTATAATTTCCTTAGTTATTAAATCGCTCATTCGCATTATAAACACCTCTTTTTGACCTTTCCTGACTTTTATTATACACGAAAGTCAGGAAAAGTCAAATACTTTTTTAAAATATTTTAAAAAAATTTTACCGCCGCAATTTTGCGACGGTAGTTTTATATTATACTGCATCAGGATTTGAGTGTTTATATTCAATATGCTCCGCAATCATCATGTCTTTTACCTTCATAAGCCTTGCTCTGCTTGAACGCTCGTTTTCCTCTAATTTCATGGTGATAAATCTTATGGTATCACGGTATCTCGGAATAAGCACATGCTCGAGCGCATTAACACGGCGACGTGTTTTCTCTATTTCGTCCGCCATGAGCTTTACCACCTTTTCCCTTTCGGCAAGGCGGAGCATCAGGGGCAAAAGCTCGGAAAGACCCATTACCGCACTATCCAGCTCAAAGCTTGTAAAGCCGAAGCCGTAGCAAAAAATATCGCTTTTATCACTCGTTCTTGTTGTCACCTGATATTGAGGAATATTAACACTCATAACATTTTTAGTATCTATTTTCAAATAAACCTCCTGCTTAGGGTAAAGCAGGGCGGTATCAAGGCTCTCGGGCGACATTACACTTGATGCGGTTAGAAAATCCCCATGAACAGAGCGCATCTTGTGTTCAAATTCCTCACGCATAGTTTTTGTTTCCTTAACGGTTTCCAAAAAACGGCGCATCAGCTCATCCCGCTTATCTTTAAGGAGTTTGTGACCCTTAACAGCAGTAACAAGCTGTTTTTTAAGTCGGGTCAGCTCCATACGGGTAGGGTTTACGTTTATTACTGCCAATTAAGCCGCCTCCTACCCGTTAAGAGCTTTGTCATAGTAAATATCCAAAAGCTCATCATCAATACGCTTCAATTCGCTTCTCGGCAGAATCGTAAGGAGTCTCCAGCCGATATCAAGCGTTTGTTCGATAGTGCGGTTGGCATTAAAGCCTTGTGAAACGTATTCCTTTTCAAATTTATCGGCAAATTCTGCATACTTTTTATCAATATCCGTAAGCGCCGCCTCGCCTAAAATTACCATAAGCTCCTTAGCATCCTTGCCTCTGGCATAGGCGGCAAAAAGCTGGTTCATGGTAGCAGCATGGTCTTTTCGGGTTCTGCCCTCGCCTATGCCTTTATCCTTAAGACGGGAAAGTGAGGGTAAAACATCTATAGGCGGCATAACACCTTTGCGGAAAAGCTCTCGGCTCAGAATTATCTGACCCTCGGTAATATATCCTGTAAGGTCGGGTATCGGGTGGGTCTTATCGTCCTCAGGCATAGAAAGGATAGGAATTAAGGTAATAGAGCCGTCCTTGCCCTTTAGTCTGCCTGCTCGCTCGTAAAGGGTGGCTAAGTCGGTATACATGTATCCAGGGTAGCCACGTCTGCCTGGGACTTCTTTTCTGGCGGCTGAAACCTCACGCAAAGCGTCGGCGTAATTAGTAATATCGGTCATGATTACAAGCACCTGCATACCAAGGTCAAAGGCTAAATACTCCGCCGCAGTAAGTGCCATTTTAGGTGTGGCTATACGCTCAACCGCAGGGTCGTTTGCAAGGTTTATAAACATTACTGTTCTATCAATTGCTCCCGTTTCACGGAAAGAATTTATAAAGTAATTTGACTCCTCAAAGGTGATACCCATTGCCGCAAATACAACGGCGAACTGCTCGTTATCCCCTCTTACTGCCGCCTGACGGGCAATTTGAGCGGCAAGCTGTGCATGAGGTAAGCCCGAAGCCGAGAAGATAGGCAGTTTTTGACCTCGAACCAAGGTATTAAGTCCGTCAATTGCCGAAATTCCTGTTTGGATAAATTCCTGAGGATAATTTCGAGCCGCAGGGTTCATAGGTCTGCCGTTAATATCAAGCCGTTTTTCGGGAATTATTTCAGGGCCTTTATCAATAGGTCTGCCAAGACCGTCAAAAACACGGGAAAGCATATCGGACGAAACGCTTAATTCCATGCCACGACCTAAAAACCGCACCTTAGAGTGCTCCAAATTTATACCTGCCGAATTCTCAAAAAGCTGAACGAGAGCGTTACTGCCGTTTATTTCAAGCACTCTGCAACGTCTGGTTTCGCCGTTTGGAAGTTCAATTTCACCCAGCTCGTCATACTTTACATTCTGGACATCGCTTACCATCATAAGAGGTCCTGCTACCTCTCGTATGGTCATATATTCTCTCGGCATTTAATCCCCCTCCTTAACAGCCTCGTTAATTTCACTTTCAAGGGCTTTTACAATATCCTCATAAGCGGTTTTAATTTCCGATTCCGCTGTATACTTAAATCTACCTATTCGCTCTCTTGACGGCAAGCTGACAAGTCTTTCCACCGATGCGCCCTTATCTAAAGCGGCGGATGCCTTATCGTAAAACAACAGAATAAGGCTCATCAGCATATACTGCTTTTCGAGGGAGGTGTAGGTATCTACATCATGAAATGCGTTTTGGTGCAGATAGTCCTCCCTTATAGACCGTGCCGCCTCTAACTTCAAGCGGTCGGGAGAGGACAGCGCATCCATACCCACAAGCTTTACAATTTCCTCAAGCTCTGCCTCGTCCTGCAAAAGCTGCATAAAGCGTTTTCTTAAAGTGTACCAATCGGATTTTACATTTGTATTAAACCAGTCGGACAGGGAATCAGCATACAGCGAATAGCTTGTAAGCCAGTTAATTGCAGGGAAATGACGTTTGTAAGCAAGTGAGGAATCCAGTCCCCAGAAAACCTTAACGATACGCAAGGTTGCCTGAGAAACCGGCTCTGATATATCACCGCCCGGAGGAGATACTGCGCCTATTACGGAAAGCGCTCCCTCGGTATTTCCGCTTCCGTTTACAATAACCCTGCCTGCACGCTCATAAAACTGGGCAAGACGGGAGCCTAAATAAGCAGGATACCCCTCCTCACCCGGCATTTCCTCAAGTCTACCCGACATTTCACGCAAAGCCTCTGCCCAGCGTGAGGTCGAGTCTGCCATTAGCGCTACGGTATAGCCCATATCACGGAAATATTCGGCAATGGTTATACCCGTATAAATTGATGCTTCACGGGCGGCAACTGGCATATCTGAGGTATTGGCAATAAGCACGGTACGCTCCATAA
>JAFUOL010000043.1 GCA_017481865.1 Clostridia bacterium
ACCAGCCAGATGGTTCGTACTATTAAGTACTTCGCTGAAATCTAATCAAATATTAGATATATTAAGGGTCGCCTTTTTTGGCGGCCCTTATTTTTATATATTCATTTGCATAAAAACAACTAAAAAACAAAAATTAAATTTAAGGTGAATGTAAATGAATGAATCAATATGGCTTGATAATATTGAAATACCTGAATTTCCAAAGCTTAACTATGAGGCTAAGACCGAAGTTTTAATAATCGGCGGCGGTATTGCAGGAATTTTAACGGCTTATTATTTAAAAAATAAGGGAATAGACTGTATACTTGTTGAAAAGAACCGTATATGCCACGGAGTAACAGCCGGAACTACTGCTAAAATAACGGCACAGCACGGGCTTATATATGCCGATATTTTAAAAAGTGATGGCAAGGATAAAGCGGAAATGTACCTAAAAGCTAATTTATCGGCATTGGAAAATTACAAAAGGCTATGCAAAGATATCGATTGCGACTTTGAACTAAAAGATAATTATGTGTATTCACAGTCCGATAGGTCGGGGCTTGAAAAAGAAATAGGCGCACTCGAAAAAATCGGATACAAAGCGGAATTGGTAGATACTCCGAATTTACCTTTAAAAACCGTAGGCGCAGTAAAATTTTTAAATCAGGCGCAATTTCATCCTATTAAATTCATTAAGGAAATCGTAAAGGATTTAAAAATTTTTGAGAACACCTTTGTTTTAGAAGTCGACGGTAAAACCGTAGTTACAAACTGCGGAAAGATAAAGGCAGAAAATATAGTTGTGGCTATACATTTTCCCTTTATAAACACCCACGGCAGTTATTTTCTAAAGCTTTATCAACACCGCTCCTATGCTTTAGCACTTAAAGGCGCACAAAAGCTTGACGGTATGTATGTATCCGATAGCAAAACAGGCTTGTCATTCAGAAACTACAATGATTTAATGATTTTAATAGGCGGCAGCCACCGCACAGGCAAAATTGGCGGCAGTTATAACGGAATAGAGCAGTTTGCCCGTATACATTACCCACAAAGTAAAATTCAGTACCGCTGGGCTACGCAGGATTGCATGAGCCTTGATAAAAAACCTTATATCGGCAGATATTCAAAAAACACCGCCGATATGTATGTAGCGTCAGGCTTTAACAAATGGGGAATAACGGGTGCTATGGTATCAGCCATGATATTAAGCGACATGATTTCGGGTAAAACTAATGAATTCCAAGAGGTTTTCTCGCCCTCAAGGTCGATTTTAAAGCCGCAGTTAGCGGTAAACGGCTTTGAGGCGGTTACTAATATTTTAAATCCGTTCGGCAAGCGCTGTCCGCACATGGGTTGTTCATTAAAATGGAACAAGGCAGAGCGCACTTGGGACTGCCCCTGCCACGGCTCACGCTTTACCGATGACGGAAAGCTTTTGAATAACCCTGCCAACGGAAATTTGAAAAGTTAAGAGGTTGTCACGGAGACAACCTCTTTTTTAATGCATTATTCAGTTCTGAGTGAAGTTACGGGGTCTTTCTTAGCGGCAATTTTTGAGGGGATGAGACCTGCAATAAAGGTAAGAAGCATACTTATTGCTACGAGAATTACGGCTCCTGCTAAAGGCAGCTGTGCCAGACCACCAATATCGGTAAGCATTTTAATTACGGCGTTAATTGGGATAAGAAGTAATAGAGTTACAAGTATTCCCAAAGCTCCTGCCACAAAGCCGACTATAAGTGTTTCGGCATTGAACACACGGGAAATATCACGCTTGGAAGCGCCCATTGCACGCAAAATACCGATTTCCTTAGTTCTTTCGAGTACAGAAATATAGGTTATAATTCCTATCATTATTGATGAAACGATTAGAGAAATGCTTACAAATGCTATAAGAATATAGCTGATTGCATTTATGATGGTGGTTACAGAGGACATCATAAGTCCTACATAATCGGTGTAGGTTATCTTTTCATCCTCTTCCACACTATCGTTATATTGAGAAATGAGGTCGGATATATATTCCTTAGCATCGAAATCTTTAGGATAGATGTTTATTATGCTTGGATTGTCAAGGTTGGACACACCCATAAGACTAAGGTTACTTTCGTAGGTAGCATCATCATTCTGCGCCTTTATAGCTGCGGAGAATTTTTCCACTATCTGTTCCTCGGTCATACCCTGCTGTTGCATGCTTGCCATATAGGCGGTGTACTGCTGTTGTTCTGCTGACGGAAGTGAAGCGATATACTGGGTTAACTGCTCATAAGTCATATTGTCGGTATTGTTTTCAAACGGGAGACCTGTAAACACATTTACGGTTTCGTCAGCTTTCTGCTCTTTTACAATATCACTTTCGTTGATCTTTGTAATAAGGGTCTCCATAAGTTCTTTTTTGTAGCCTACAAAACCGCTTGTTTCATTGGAAACAGAGTTTTCGGCAGGGCGGAGAATACCTACAACCTTAATTTCCGTAGAATTTTCGAGCCTAGACTGGATGTAAAGCTCGTCATCGGTTTTATCGCTCCAAGTGCCGTCCCCATTTTTCTCAAAATAATCGCTGTTTAAAAGGAGCTTAAATTTAAGGTCTAAAATTTCATCATAGGTGTAGGTTGTCTGCTCGGTAGCCTCGATTTTTTCACCTTTTTGAGCCTTTTTCATCATTTCCTCAAGCTCATCAGAATCTTTAAGACCCAAAGAGTAAAGGGTGTAATCACTTATCTGATTGTTTTTATTTACAACAACTACAACCTCATTGTATTCCTCGGGCAATTTACCTGCAATTACATCATATTGATTTTTAATCAGCTCGTCGCTGTCAAAAAGCTGATGCCATACTTCGGTATTGGTCATCATCGAACCGGACATTGCACTGCTGTTAGTCTCACCGGCACCCATGCCCGACATCAGGGTATTGAAAATTTGGTTTGGGTTAATATGCTCGCCATCCATTGTATAGATATTCATAGGTGTGGAGTAGCCGTATTCTATCTGGCTTACATATTCCTTGAATATCTCATTGTTATCAAGATGCTCCTTGAAAAGCTCGAGATTATTTGCCGATATTCCGTTTATCATTGTTGACATCATTTCGGTCATAATGTTGTTGGAATAAATTTTATCGGCATCGGTGTCGGTCTCAACATCACTTTGCCCCATAAGCTCGGTTGCAAGACTTGACATATCCATTCCTGCCTGCTCAATGGTTATTGGGTAGCTTGACAGGGTTTCCTCCTCAACCTGATGAATATAAGCATTAACACCGCTTGAAAGGGATAATATAAGGGCGATACCGATAATACCTATTGACCCTGCGAAGGAGGTTAAAAAGGTACGTGTCTTTTTCGTCATAAGATTGTTTAGTGACAGGGAAAGGGCAGTAAAGAAGGACATTGAAGGCTTTTTTTCTTTCTTTTCCTTTTTCTCCTTTAAAATTTCAGCGGTTTCCTCGTCTTCGTAAGCACAGGTATCGTCTACAACCTTACCGTCTAAAAGGCGGATTATACGGGTGGAATACTGTTCGGCAAGCTCAGGATTGTGGGTTACCATTATAACAAGACGGTCATTGGCAATTTCCTTTAAAAGGTCCATTATCTGAACAGAGGTCTCGCTGTCAAGTGCACCTGTCGGCTCGTCTGCCAAAAGGATATGAGGGTTATTTACAAGGGCACGGGCAATGGCAACTCTCTGCATCTGACCGCCAGACATTTGGTTGGGTTTTTTGTTTATCTGGTCGGAAAGTCCTACCTTTTCGAGAGCCTCAATAGCTCTTTTCCTGCGCTCGGCTTTGGAAACACCCGAAAGGGTGAGTGCCAACTCAACATTTGAAAGCACGGTTTGGTGGGGGATAAGGTTGTAGCTTTGGAATATAAAGCCTATTGTGTGATTACGGTAGTTATCCCAATCGGAATCCCTGTAAAGCTTTGTGGATTTGCCGTCTATAAACAAATCTCCGTCTGTGTACCTGTCAAGACCGCCGATTATATTAAGCAGTGTGGTTTTACCGCAGCCTGACTGACCGAGAATGGAGACAAATTCATTTTCCCTGAATTCGATATCTACACCTTTCAGAGCCTTGACCGTTGTATCACCGGTGACATACTCCTTTGTTATGTTTTTTAATTTCAGCATTAAAAAGCCATATCCTTTCATTACGGTTATGATATTATTATAACAGTAAATTGTATCCAAATTGTGAATGTTCAAAAAATAATTGATAAATCTTACCAATAGTGGTATAATTAGATGTCAGTACTACGGAAAGGTTGATGAGAATGGAAAAGGTTTTCAAAAAGTTATGTGTATTCTTATCCTACCTTCTTATTATCAGCACGGTTGTTTTAATTTTTGCCATACCCCCTTATATTAAGTCGGATAAACGACTGGACTTTTTTTCAGCTGTCAGCATATCGGAAAACATTAAGAACATGGAAATGAACATGACCTCGGTCATTTATGTGAAAAATTCCGACGGTGAGTGGCAGGAATATCAGCGCCTGCACGGTAACGAAAACCGTATTTGGGTCAGTATTGATAAAATGCCTAAATATTTGCAGGATGCATTTATATCTATTGAGGATGAGGACTTTTACTCACATCACGGCGTTGACTGGAGACGTACTCTCGGCGCTGTCGGAAATTATTTTCTTGAATTCAGCGACAGCGAATTCGGCGGTTCTACCATTACCCAACAGCTTATCAAAAACGTCACTCTCGACAACGGGCGCAATGCATATCGTAAGTTTAGGGAAATTATACGTGCTACATTGGTGGAAACCTATCTTAATAAAACCCAGATACTCGAAGCATACCTTAATACTATAGCTCTCGGTAACGGTATCAACGGTGTGCAGGTGGCAGCTAACTATTATTTTAACAAGGATGTAAGCGAGCTTACCCTTACAGAGTGCGCATCTCTTGCGGCAATTACCAAAAATCCCAGTAAGCTTAACCCCGTTACGGGTATGGAGGAAAATAAGGAGCGCCGAAATACCGTTCTCAATAAGATGCTTGAGCTTGGCAAGATAACGCAGGAGGAATACGATTCGGCTTATGATAAAGACATCACCCTTGACGATTCTCAGGAGGATGTTTACGAGGCTGAAATTAACAATTACTTTGTTGATGCACTTATAGAGCAGATTATAGCCGACTTGGCTGAAAAAAATAACTGTGAGGAGTCTGTAGCCTCTACAATGCTGTATAACGGCGGTTATAAGATTTATTCTACCCTTAATCCTGATATTCAGTCGGCTATGGAAAATGTCTACAGCAATACCGATAAGTACTTTAAGCTTACGGGTGAGGATTTTAACGGTAATCAAGTGCATGTTCAGTCGGCAATGACTGTTATGGACTATTCGGGTCACATTGTAGGTCTTGTAGGCGGTGCAGGAGAAAAGACGGTAAACCGTGGTCTTAACCGTGCTACAAGTCTGCCACGTCAGCCAGGCTCTACCATGAAGCCTATAGGTGTTTACGCACTTGCAATAGAAAAGGATATTGTGCATTATTCTTCTAAGGTTAAGGATGAAGCTATAGAGAATTACTATCCCGACGGTACAAAGGGTCCGAAAGAATGGTACGGTTATTATAAGGGCACAATAACCGTAGATTACGCTATAAGAAAATCGGCTAATACCATTCCCGTTAAGCTTTTAAAGGAGGTCGGTATTGACACCTCCTACAATTTCCTTAAAAATAAGCTACGTTTAAGCTATCTTACCGAGGAGGATAAAAACCTTGCTTCCTTGGCTTTGGGCGGATGCGTATACGGTATTACTACTACCGAATCCGCCGCCGCATATGCTATTTTTGGTAATCAGGGTGTTTACCATGAGCCGACAACATATTACAAAATCGAAAAGACCAATGGCGAGGTAGTACTGGAGTATGATGATAAGGGCGAGCAGGTACTGACTCCTGCAACGGCTACTATTATGAACCATTTGTTGCAGGGAGTTGTCTACGGCAGCGAAGGTACGGGCAGCGGTATTTCAGGGTACAACTCCATGAAAGCCTATGCTAAGACTGGTACTTCAAGCGAATCAAACGACCTTTGGATGGTTGCAGGAACACCCTATTACGTCGGCTCGGTTTGGTACGGCTTTGATAAACAGCAGGAGGTTAAAAGCACGTCGGGCGCCGCAACGGTTTGGCGTGAGGTTATGAAACAGGTGCATAAGGGTCTTGAAAAGAAAACCTTTGAGGACAGCAAGGATGTTTATAAAAAAGGCTCAGGCTATTATAAAAACGGAACTTCACCTGACAATGTAGTTTACGGCAGTTCTTCGTCAAGCAGCTCGAATGCTTCGTCTGATACATCAAGTGCGGCATCATCAAGCAGCTCGGCATCGTCAAGCTCTGCATCCTCAACAACGTCAAATACTTCATCTAATACTACAACATCTAATTCCTCGTCTACGGCATCGACGGGTACACCGACAGAAAGTCAGCCGTCATCGAGCACACCTACAGAAAGCCCGACACCGTCTGAAACACCGCAGGAGCCTACCCCTCCGGAACCGTCACAGCCTACAGGTGGTGAAACAACAGAATAAAATTAACGGTGGATATCACTTTGATACCCACCGTTTTTTATAGTTTAATTATTTAAAGAATAGGGGAAGCTTTTCGAGAAAAATTATATCCTTTCGGTCTGCCGCATCACCCTCGGCTAAAAAGGCACATGCTGCCGCCTCTATAGCGCCTGCTTCCTTTACAAGCTGACGCACCGCCTCTAAGGATTCACCCGTGCTTATAACATCGTCAACAATAAGCACACGCTTGCCCTTTATTTTTTTTACCTCGGTTTCACCTAAATAAAGCTTTTGCTTCTTTTTGGTGGTTATTGATGTGACTGTAACCTCCAAAGGATTGCGCATATAAACCTTAACACCCTTACGGGCAATTATGTATGGCTTGCACGACTGACGTGCCATTTCATATGCTATGGGAATACTTTTAGCCTCGGGAGTTAAAATCACGTCAAATTCAGGCACCTTTTTGAGCAATTCCTCACAGCCTTTAACGGTCAGCTCAACATCACCGAAAATAATAAATGCGGCAATATCCAATTTTTCGTTAACAGGAAATTTTTCGAGGTTACGCTCTAAACCTGAGATTTTCATAGTATAATATTCGGACATATTAAATCACAATCCCCAATTAAATAATAATCGTTTGCGTAGCAAACACATTAACTATTCACTATTACTTATTAACTCTTAACTTAAAAATATTTGACTTGTCAAATATTTTTTATCCCGGTGGCCATGCAAGGTTGCGGCGGGCAAGTAAATGGAAGTGAATGTGGTGAACGGTCTGTCCGCCGTCCTCACCGCAGTTATTTACTACACGGTAACCTTTTTCAAGATTTTCCTGCTTTGAAATTTTAGCAACCGCCTCGAAAACCTTAGCAATAAGCATACTGTTTTCGCAGGTTATCTCATCGGCAGAGGAAATATGCTCCTTTGGTATTATAATTGCGTGAAACGGAGCCTGAGGAGCAATATCAGCAAAAGCGTAAACGTACTCATCCTCATAAATTTTAGTGGAGGGAATTTCACCTGCCACTATTTTGCAGAATAAACAGTCAGACATATATTTTATCCTCCTATTTGGGTTTTAACTATATCGCAAACCGCTTTAATTGCTTCATCGGCTTTGGAAATATCCTTACCGCCGGCCATAGCAGAGTCAGGCTTGCCGCCACCGATACCGCCGGCTATTTTTGCAATTTCTCTAACAAGATTGCCTGCGTGTGCGCCGCCGGCTACAGCATCCTTACCGCAAGCCGCACAGAATGTAAGCTTTTCGCCGTTTAGAGCACCTAAAACGATAACAGTATCGCTGTTTTCAGCCTTAACCGTGTCGGTCATCTTGCGGAGCTCGTCAGCCGCTACACCGTTTAATAGGGCAGAGGCAACACGTACAGAGCCTACAGTTGCAACATTTTTAAGTATCTCGTCAAGCTTAGAGCCTGCAAGCTTACTTTCAGCCTTTTCGAGTGCCTGCTTGGTTTCTTTAAGCTCAGTAATAACCGCCGCCGCACGCTTTGCAATATCGGCAGGATTTTGCGCCTTTAAGGCTACGGCAGTCTCATTCATAAGCTGGGTATTATTATAAATTACATTCATAACACCAAGACCCGTAACAGCCTCAATACGGCGGACACCTGCGGCAACGCTGGATTCGGAAATAATATGGAAAAGACCTAATTTAGCGGTATTGTCAACATGAGTACCGCCGCAAAGCTCTATAGAGGTTTCATCTGCGGCAACAACACGTACAACATCTCCGTACTTTTCGCCAAACAGCGCCATAGCGCCCATTTTCTTAGCTTCTGTAATAGGCATTTCCTCGTTTTTAACAGTAATGCCCTCTAAAATCGCATTATTTACAAAGGCTTCAACCTGTGAAAGCTCGTCAGCTGTCAGGGCAGAGAAGTGGGTAAAGTCAAAACGTACAGCCTTTTCGGTTACCAATTGACCTGCCTGCTCAACATGAGTGCCGAGAACAGAACGCAATGCGGCTTGCAAAAGGTGAGCGGCAGTATGGTTTCGGCGGATTGCACTGCGGCGAGCTGAGTCGATAGCAACACCAACCGTATCACCTACAGAAACTGTGCCCTTAGTAACCTTACCGCTGTGAGTGAATATGCCGTGGGCAGTTTTCTTGGTGTCGGAAACGGTGAATGTATTATTATCTGTCTCAATAATACCTGTATCTCCGACCTGACCGCCGCTTTCGGCATAACAAACGGTTTTGTCAAGCACTATAATAGCGTTTGCACCCTCGGAAACACTTCCTACGTGCTCGCCCTCGCTTACAATGTCAAGAACGGTAGCAGTACAAGAGCTTTCGGTGTAGCCTAAAAATTCTGTAGCAGGGATATTTTCAAAGGCAATACCGTCACTTTTCCAGCTTTCTCCGTCAGTCGCTTTTCTTGAGGAACGTGCCAATTCACGCTGTTTTGTCATACATTCCTTAAACTTGTCCTCATCAACCGCCATGCCTTTTTCGGCAAGAATGTCCTTAGTAAGGTCAAAGGGGAAGCCGTAGGTATCGTAAAGCTTGAATGCATCCTCACCTGAAAGCATACCGCCCTCTTTGGTAAGGGTTTCGAGCATATTAAGTCCCTGGTCGATAGTCTTGTTAAAGCTTGCTTCCTCATTGGTGATAACCTTGGTTATAAGCTCCTTCTTTTCTATAAGCTCGGGGTAGCCCGACTTGTTCTCGTTTATAACCGCATCGCAAAGCTCCATAAAGAAGGGACGGTTAATCCCGATAAGCTTACCGTGACGTACGGCACGGCGGATAATACGGCGCAAAACATAGCCTCTGCCTTCGTTGGAGGGGATAATACCGTCACTAATCATAAAGGTAGCGGCTCTTGCATGGTCGGTAATAGCACGGATAGAAATATCGGTATTATTATCCTTGCCGTACTCCTTGCTCGAAATGGCGCAAACCTTATTTAAAATATTGCGGATAGTGTCAACCTCAAACATGTTGTCAACATCCTGCATAACGCAGGCAAGACGCTCCAGACCCATACCCGTATCAATATTTTTGTGCTCAAGCTCGGTGTAGGTACCGTCACCCATATTGTTGAACTGTGAGAAAACATTGTTCCAAATCTCCATATATCTGTCACAGTCGCATCCGGGCTTGCAGTCAGGCGAACCGCATCCATACTTTTCACCACGGTCGAAATAGATTTCACTGCAGGGTCCGCAGGGACCTGTACCGTGCTCCCAGAAGTTGTCCGCCTTGCCGAGCCTTACAATATGCTCCTCGGGAACACCGATAACATCACGCCAGATAGCGTAAGCCTCGTCATCCTCCTCATAAACAGAGGGCCACAGGAGGTTTTCGGGGATTTCCAGAGTTTTGGTAAGGAACTCCCATGCCCACGGAATAGCCTCGTTTTTAAAATAATCTCCGAAAGAAAAATTACCTAACATTTCGAAAAATGTACCGTGACGTGCGGTGTGACCTACACGCTCAAGGTCGGGGGTTCTGATACATTTCTGGCAGGTGGTAACACGGGTAGAGGGAGGAGTAACCTCGCCTGTAAAGTATTTTTTCATGGGCGCCATACCCGAATTGATAAGCAATAATGACTTATCGTTATTGGGTACAAGCGAAAAGCTACCAAGTCTTAAATGTCCCTTAGATTCAAAAAATGAAAGATATTTCTCTCTCAAATCGTTAAGTGAAGTCCATTCCATATTGATACATCCTTAAAGCTAAATTTTAACTTATATATTATACAACCTAAGGATATTTTTGTCAATCGTTTAAAGAGGTTATATTATCAATAATTAAAGAGGTTATATTGTCAATAATCTTCACTATTCACTATTACTTATTACTTCCCAAAAATCCCGAATGCGTATTTAGTGAAGAGTGAAAAGTGAATAGTGAAAAAGTAAAAATCCCGAACGCTTACGCATTCGGGATTTTTGGAGCTGCTAACCAGAGTCGAACTGGTGACCTCATCCTTACCAAGGATGCGCTCTACCTCCTGAGCCATAGCAGCGAATTATTGCGACTTATGTATTATACGTTAAGTCGCACATAAAGTCAAGTAAAATTTTAAATTTTTTTAAAATTTTATCTTATACCGTATTTTTCGATAATATAATCCATATCCTTATCGCCTCTGCCTGAAAGGTTGATAAGCACAGAACCCTTGCCCATTTCCTTAGCCAGCTTTATACCGTAGGCAACAGCGTGGGAGCTTTCGATAGCAGGAATAATACCCTCCATTCTGGAAAGCTCAAAGAAAGCGTTAATAGTATCATCGTCGTTTACAACGTCATACTTAACTCTGCCGAGGTCGTGCAGAAAAGCGTGTTCAGGACCGGATGACGGGTAATCAAGCCCACTTGCTATCGAATATACCGGAGCAGGGTCGCCGTTTTCGTCCTTAAGCATAATGCTGTTAAAGCCGTGCATAACACCCTCTGTGCCGTATTTAAGGCTTGCAGCGTGGTCACCTAAATCAGTACCTCTGCCCAAAGGCTCTATGCCGTAAATGTCAACAGGGTCGTTAAGGAAGCCCGAGAAAAAGCCTGCGGCATTGGAACCTCCGCCTACGCAGGCAACAACAGCATCAGGTAGCTCGCCTGTCATTTCTATAAACTGTTCTCTTGCCTCAATTCCCACAACACTCTGAAAATCACGAACCATCATAGGGAAGGGGTGAGGGCCTACAACAGAGCCTATGCAGTAAATACAGTCTTTGTAGTTGCGGCTATATGCGGCAAATGCGGCATCAACAGCCTCCTTAAGGGTTGCAAGACCCTCCGTGACCTCGATTACGTTGGCACCCAATATTTTCATTCTTGCAACATTTGGAGCCTGCTTTTTAATATCTACAGAGCCCATATAAATGTCGCACTCAAGACCGAAATACGCAGCGGCTGTAGCAAGTGCTACACCGTGCTGACCTGCTCCCGTCTCGGCAATTACCTTTTTCTTGCCCATATATTTTGCAAGGAGCGCTTCTCCCATACAGTGGTTGAGCTTGTGAGCACCTGTGTGGTTAAGATCCTCACGCTTAACATAAAGCTGAACATTACCAAGCTTGTTGGAAAGACGTTCAAGGTGGGATATAGGTGTGGGTCTGCCTTGGAATTCCTTGCGGATGCTGCGAAGCTCGTTTACAAATTTGCTGGATTTGCTAATTGTAAAGTGGGATTCGGTTATTTAAGCCCTAGCGTTGGCTAGATCCTCGG
>JAFUOL010000044.1 GCA_017481865.1 Clostridia bacterium
AACGTGGGCAATAATTGCGACATTTCTCAAATTCTCGATTTTTGCCATTATACTACTTCCTTTAAATAATCTCTACAAAATATATATTATAAGCTTTCTGCGTTTTTTTGTCAATATTTTAGGTTGTCTAAGTTATTTTATTAACGGCTTTTCTTTTGTAAAATATTGTGGTAAAATATATTTGGTGATTTTATGGACAAGTTCTGTTTACATTCAAAATACAAGCCTACAGGCGACCAGCCGCAGGCGATTGAGAAATTAGTAGACGGTATAAACAAAGGCTACCGTGAACAGGTGCTTTTGGGTGTTACGGGTTCAGGTAAGACCTTTACTATGGCAAATATTATAGAAAAGGTAAACCGACCCACCCTTGTTTTAGCGCACAACAAAACCCTTGCCGCCCAGCTATGCTCCGAATTCCGTAAGCTTTTCCCCGAAAATGCGGTGGAATATTTTGTTTCCTATTATGACTACTATCAGCCCGAGGCTTACATTCCCGGAACGGACACCTACATTGAAAAGGACTCGGCAATAAATGACGAGATAGACAAGCTCCGCCACTCGGCTACCTGCGCCCTGTCAGAGCGGAGGGACGTAATAATCGTTGCAAGCGTTTCCTGCATATATTCCCTCGGTAACCCTATAGATTACCGCAATATGGTAATTTCTTTGCGTACAGGTATGGAAAAAAGCCGTGATGAGCTGATAAAAAAGCTTGTGGATTTACAATACGAGCGCAATGACATTAACTTCGTCCGCAACAAGTTCCGTGTCAGGGGCGACACGGTGGAAATATACCCTGCCTACTCCCACGAAAATGCTGTTAGAATTGAATTTTTCGGGGATGAAATCGACCGCATTTGTGAAATAAACACCCTTACAGGTGAGGTTAAAGCCTTTTTGTCCCACGTAGCTATCTACCCTGCCTCCCACTACATTGTAGCAGGGGATAAAATGGAGGATGCCCTGAAAGAAATCAAGGACGAAATGGAGGAACGGGTAAAATACTTTATCGAAAACGAGCAGCTTATTGAGGCGCAGCGTATACGTCAGCGCACAGAGTACGATATTGAAATGCTGAGAGAAATCGGCACCTGCAAGGGCGTTGAAAACTATTCCCGTGTAATGGCGAGAAAGCCTAAGGGCAGTACCCCGTCGACCCTGCTCGATTATTTCCCCGACGATTTTCTCCTTTTTGTGGACGAGTCCCACGTAACCCTCCCCCAAGTGAGGGGTATGTACGGCGGAGACCGAGCAAGAAAAGAAAACCTTGTGCAGTACGGCTTCCGTCTGCCCTCAGCCTTTGATAACCGACCTTTAAACTTTGAGGAATTTTACAGCCATGTAAATCAGGCGGTTTTCGTTTCGGCTACACCGCAGGATTTTGAGAAGGACCATGCTGCGCAAATAGTTGAGCAGATAATCCGCCCCACGGGACTTTTAGACCCTAAAATTTCGGTGCGTCCTACAGACGGACAAATAGACGATTTGGTAGGCGAAATTAACCTACGTGCCGCCAGAAAGGAACGTGTGCTGATAACCACCTTAACTAAAAAAATGGCAGAAGATTTAACCGATTACCTTACAGACCTTGACATCAAGGTCAAATACATGCACTATGATATTGACACCGTAGAACGTATGGAAATTATCCGTGATTTGCGCTTAGGTGAATTTGATGTGCTTGTAGGCATTAACCTTTTGCGTGAGGGTCTTGACATTCCCGAGGTTTCTTTAGTGGCTATACTCGATGCCGACAAGGAAGGATTCCTTAGAAGTGAAACCTCCCTTGTGCAGACCATAGGCAGAGCCGCCCGTAATGCCGAGGGTCAGGTAATTATGTATGCCGACTCGGTGACACCCTCGATGGAGCGAGCAATAAACGAGACCGAGCGCCGCCGCACCGTTCAGCAGAAATACAATGAGGAGCATGGCATAACTCCAAAAACCATTATTAAGGAAGTACACGATATTATCGAAATAGGCTCTAAAGCCGATAAAGAAAAGCCGCTATCACGCATGAGCAAAATGGAGCGTGAAGCCGAAATCAAACGGCTTACAAATGAAATGAAGCAGGCGGCTAAAATGCTTGAATTTGAGCTCGCCGCAATACTGCGTGATAAAATCAATAAGCTTAGAAAATAAAAGTACCCCATTTGTTAGACTGTATCTAACAGATGGGGTTTTAAACATATAATCAATAATTTTATTTATTATTTAGGTTATCCGATTCACTCTGAATTTTATTCGTGGGTTCCGTCACCATCAAAAGTATTCCAGTGACCAACCAAAAAATCACCGAGGTGCTTGTACATCTAAAGAATAAATCAGATTCAAAAAATGAAGCCGCCAAAATAAGTACCACTACCGCCAAAATTGTATAAACACTCAAAGATACTTTTTTATTTTTTGCAATATATCTAACAGTTCTTACAAATCCGCAGACAAGGAAGATCATCAACAAAATAACTCCTAATATTCCCGCCATTACAAAAGCTCCTATATAAGCATTATGTGTGTCATATATAAGTTCCTTGGAATACATCAGCGGATAATTTTCCTTGATATATTTAACAACGAACAAATTCGGGAAATTCTCTCTAATTGATACCATATAACTACCCGGTGCCATTCCGAAAATCAAAGTATCTATCCTATCCGTTGCAACAGTAAAATAATCTTCCCAAATTTCAAATCGGTGATTTGATATGTTCTCATTGCTGACATCGGCTCTGTCCAGCATTATCTCCCCTGTATTTTCATCGGTTCCCGAAGTGTCGTTATCGGTAGAATCTGCATAAATACGAATAATGCCTTTCATAGCCTTGTCGCTTACATTAAATACTACTACTGTCCCAACTGCTACGCATATAGACATCACCACACATATTGCACTTTTCAACAATGGTTTAACACATTTTTTAAGGGAATACCTGTTATATGCCCACAGTAAAACAACTATAAAAGCGGTACAAGCCGCTGCAACAATCACACTTCTCGTTCCCGATGCTACTGCATAAAGGAAGTAGATTATCATTGCTGCGCCGTAAAGGATCTTAACCGTTTTTTTATCAGAACTCACTGCAAAATACACCGATGCTATTGCAAGAATGAGCATAAACAAAGAAGCAAAATGCGGACTTCCGAAAATTCCAAACAGTCGTCCCTCTAAAAAGCCTTGTCTTACCAAACCTCCGTCATACCGAGTATTATAGCCTATTGATGCAAAATACTGAAAAAGCGATACCAAATTAGCTACTACAAAAATAATTGAAACGAAAGGAAAATAAATTTTTAATATTTTAGCGATTTCTTCTTTTGATACCCTTTTATATAGAGGAAATATAACTAATAACTGCGATATTTGCCAGATAATAGCCTTTATATTATCAACAAGTCCATACTCTGCGTTTATTAAAGATGAAAT
>JAFUOL010000045.1 GCA_017481865.1 Clostridia bacterium
AGCATATAACACCTACAAGCAGTGAAAATAAAATACCGAAAAAAGCAATTTTTACGGTAAGCACCGCCGCATCCAAATACCAAGGCAAATACTCTGCTAAAAAACTGAAATTCAGCCCCATACACTAATCCCCCTAACTTAAAACGAACTGTTCTAATCTATAATATTCAAAAACAACAAAACCGACACATTCAACCCAAGCGGTATGTTCATTTTCGGTGTACCGGGTACGCATTTTTGTACGAGAAATTTTTGTTTTAAGGTTTTAATAAAGTTTTTGAAAATTAAAAGACAGAGAAAGTGCTTTTTACTTTCTCTGTCCTGTGTAGATTTATTTTTTAAGCAATTCCTTAATGCGGCGGGCGGCTTCAACTGTATCCTCGGGACTGCCGAAGGTGGAAAAGCGGAAATAACCCTCACCGCAAGCGCCAAAGCCCTCTCCCGGTGTACCTACAACCTGAATTTCATTCAATAAATAATCGAAAAACTCCCAGCTTGACATATTATCAGGGCACTTCATCCATATATAGGGGGCGTTTTTGCCTCCGCAGTACCAAATACCTAACTCATCCAAAGCTTCCATTAACACCTTAGCATTGTTTTTATAAATTGCTATATTTTTGTGTATCTGCTCCTGACCCTCGGGCGTGAATACGGCCGCTCCCCCTTTTTGGATTATGTAGGAAACACCGTTTGTTTTGGTGGTGCGGTTTCTTACCCACATACTGTTTAAATTCATGCCGTTTCTTGTAATATCTTTAGGAATAACGGTATATCCGAGACGGGTGCCCGTAAAGCCGGCGGTCTTTGAAAGGGAGCATATTTCGATAGCGCATTTGCGAGCTCCCTCTATTTCAAAAATGCTGTGAGGCAGCTCATTATCCTCAATAAAAGCCTCATAAGCGGCATCAAAAAGAATTACCGAGCCTTTTTCGTTTGCATAATCCACCCAACATTTAAGCTGTTCACGGCTGAAAACCGCTCCTGTAGGATTGTTAGGTGAGCAAATATAGAGAATGTCGGCATCTATACTGTCGTCAGGCATAGGTAAAAATCCGTTTTCCTCGCCTGATGACAAATGAACTATCCTTCTGCCTGCCATAACATTAGCGTCAACATAGGCAGGATATGCAGGCTCAATTACAAGGGCGGTACTACTACGGTCGAAAAGGTCAAGAATATCGCCTAATTCATCACTTGCACCGCTTGATACAAACACCTCATCGGGAGCAAGCGTAACCTTCCTTTCGGCATAGTAATTTGCTATTGCCTCACGTAAAAAAGGTGCTCCGCACTCGGGCATATATCCGTGAAAGTTATCCTTTGTAGCTTGGTCGTCAACACCCTCATGCAAAGCCTTAATAACTGCATCGCAAAGGGGCAGAGATACGTCGCCGATACCCATTCGGTAAAGCCGCTTATCAGGATTTGCTTCGAGATAAGCCTTGGTCTTTTGGGCAATGTTATAAAACAAATAAGAGTCCTTTAAATCGGCATAATGCATATTAGGGGTTATCATAAATCGGTTTCTCCTTCGTAAATGGTTTCGGCAGGACCTGTCATGGTGACATTATCGTCATGAGATATCTGAATTTTGAGGGTTCCGCCGTCAAGATGAACAGACACGGGGGTATCATAATCGCAAAATTTCTTTTTAACTGCTGCCATGGTGCTCGCACATGCGCCTGTACCGCAAGCCATGGTGATACCGCTGCCCCGCTCCCATACACGCATGCGAAGCTCGTTATCACCTAAAACCTGAATAAATTCGGCATTAACACCGTCAGGGAAAGCCTCATGACGCTCGATTTTCGGACCGATTTTTGTGAGTTCCACCTTTTCGATGTCCTCTACAAAAAATACTGCGTGAGGGTTTCCGACAGAAACAGGTGTGCAGGTAAGTGACTGACCCTCAATATCAAGGGTTAAATCCTCACTTGCCACAGCTTTTCCCATATCCACCGTGACGCTTTTCACTTTACCTGATGACACCTGCAAATCAAGGGTACGAATACCGGACAAGGTTTCAATTTTTAGCTGTTTTTTATCGGTATAGCCCTTATCGTAAACATATTTGCCTACACAGCGGATACCGTTTCCGCACATCATAGCCTCGCTACCGTCGGCATTAAATATTCTCATTTTAAAATCGGCTACTCTCGAGGGTGAAATCCATATCATACCGTCCGACCCAGCGCCAAAGTGACGCTCGGACAGCTTAATTGACAGCTCAGACGGATTTTCCGGCTCACCGTAAACATATAAATAATCGTTACCGAGACCGTGCATTTTTGTGAAGTGCATAATTACTTCCTCCTATTCATCATCTATCTTAGAGATACCTATGGTTACTTCCTCCAATACATCAAGAAGTACCTTAACGGTATCCAAAGAAGTCAGCATTGTAATATTGTTTTGGCTGGCAGTTCGGCGGATTGCTACACCATCCTCATAATGAACACCCGAAAGAATTGCACGTGTGTTTATTACATAGCTTACGTAGCCTGCTCTTATGGAGTCTAAAATTTCCTCGCTACCCTCACTCAGCTTTCGGCGTATTCTTGTACGGATACCCTGCTCTTTAAGGAAATTCGCCGTACCTATTGTCGCCTCGATATTAAAGCCCATATTGTAAAATCTGCGTACCAAGGGCAGAGCCTCTTCCTTATCCTCGTCGGCAAGGGTAACTACTACTGTACCGTAATTCTGAAGCTTAATTCCCGAAGCTATCATAGCCTTGTACATTGCTCTGTGAAGCTTTTTATCATAGCCTATCGCCTCACCCGTGGACTTCATTTCGGGGGATAAATATGCGTCCATTCCGCTGAGCTTTGAGAATGAAAAAGCAGGTGCTTTTACATAATAACGTGATTTCTCAGGTGGGTAAATTTCGGTTATACCCTGACTTTTAAGGCTTTCGCCCAAAATTACACGGGTTGCAATATCCGCAAGGCTGTAGCCTGTAGCCTTAGAAAGGAACGGAACAGTTCTTGACGAACGGGGGTTTACCTCGATTATATAAACGCTGTCGTCCTCGTCAACAATAAACTGAATATTGAAAAGTCCTATAATACCTATACCGAGACCAAGCCTTTGGGTATAATCGAGAATAGTCTCCTTTACTTTTTGTGAGATACTGAAGGAGGGGTAAACGCTTATGCTGTCGCCCGAATGTATACCCGTACGCTCTACAAGCTCCATAATACCTGGGACGAATACGTCCTTACCGTCGCAAATAGCGTCAACCTCAACCTCTTTACCTCGGATGTACTTATCAACAAGAACAGGCTTATCCTCGTCAATTTCTACTGCGGTTTTAAGGTAGTGGCGCAGATGCTCCTCTTTAGCGACTATCTGCATAGCTCTGCCGCCCAATACAAAGCTGGGTCTTACAAGCACGGGATAGCCTATCTCCTCAGCGGCTTTAATGCCTGCTTCGATATTGGTAACCGCCTGACCCTTAGGCTGAGGAATATCAAGACTTGACAGCAGCTTTTCAAACGCATCACGGTTTTCAGCTCTTTCAATGGCTTCGCAGTCAGTACCGATTATTTTTATTCCCCGCTCTTTTAAAGGCTGGGCTAAGTTAATAGCGGTCTGACCGCCCAAGGTAGCAATTACACCGTCAGGCTTTTCAAGCTCTATAACATTCATAACATCCTCTACGCATAAAGGCTCGAAATAAAGCTTATCGGAGCAGGTATAATCGGTGGATACCGTTTCGGGGTTGTTGTTTATGATAATAGCCTCGTAACCGGATTCCTTGATAGTCTTTACTGCATGAACGGTGGAGTAGTCAAACTCTACACCCTGCCCTATACGTATAGGTCCTGAGCCTAAAACTATCACCTTTTTCTTACTTGATACTACCGACTCGTTTTCCTCTTCGTAGGTAGAGTAGAAATAAGGAATATAGCTCTCAAACTCCGAAGCGCAGGTGTCTATCATCTTATAAACGGGAATAATACCGTTTGTCTTTCTCAATTCGAAAATCTCTATTTCGGTTTTGTCCCAAAGCTTGGCTATTTCCTTATCGGAAAAGCCCATTTTTTTAGCGCTTTTCAAAACCTTGATATCGTCTTTATTTTCCTTTATAACCTGTTCGAAATCCACAATATTTTTAAGCTTTCTTATAAAGAACTTATCAATTGCTGTAGCGGCGGTGATTTTGCTTATTTCACAGCCCATATTAAGAAGCTGTGCTATAGCGTAAATACGATCGTCTGTACCGATTTTGATATAATCTAATAGTTCGGCTTTGCTCATATCATCAAACTTGCGGTTGTGGAGGTGATAAAGACCGATTTCAAGTGAGCGTATTGCCTTTAAAAGACTTTCCTCAACCGTTCTGCCTATACTCATAACCTCGCCCGTAGCCTTCATTTGGGTGCTAAGTGAGTTATTAGCATCGGCAAACTTATCAAAGGGGAAGCGTGGCATTTTGGTAACCACGTAGTCAAGGGTCGGCTCAAAGGAGGCAGGGGTATTGGCGATTGCGATTTCGTCCAAGGTCATACCAACACCGATTTTAGCCGAAACTCTGGCTATCGGGTAGCCGCTGGCTTTAGATGCCAAAGCCGAAGAACGGGAAACTCTTGGGTTTACTTCAATTAAATAATACTGAAAGGAATTAGGGTCTAATGCAAACTGAACATTGCAGCCGCCCTCAATCTTTAAAGCACGTATAATTTTAAGGGCGCTGTCACGGAGCATATGGTATTCCTTATTTGTAAGGGTCTGTGAGGGGCATACTACAATAGAGTCACCCGTATGAATACCTACAGGGTCGAGGTTTTCCATGTTACATATGGTTATTGCGGTGTCATTACCGTCACGCATAACCTCGTATTCTATTTCCTTATAGCCCTTAATGCTCTTTTCGATAAGCACCTGATGAACAGGCGAAAGTGAGAGAGCGTTTTTCATAAGGCTTAAAAATTCTTTTTCGTTTTCAGCAAAGCCGCCGCCCGTACCGCCTAAGGTAAAAGCAGGGCGCAAAACTACGGGATAGCCGATTTTCTCTACAACCTTTAAGCCTTCCTCGATAGAGTTCGCAATATCCGACGGCAGTACCGGCTCGCCTAATTCCTCACAGAGCTCTTTGAAAAGCTCTCTATCCTCTGCACGCTCGATACTGTTGCTCTGTGTTCCTAACAGCTCTACTCCGCACTCATTAAGAACGCCTTTTTTCTCTAATTGCATTGCAAGATTAAGTCCGGTTTGACCGCCGATACCCGGAAGTATTGCGTCAGGTCTTTCATAACGGATTATTTTTGCAATGTATTCGAGGGTCAAAGGCTCCATATAAACCTTATCTGCAATGGAAGTATCGGTCATAATGGTAGCAGGGTTGGAGTTGCAAAGTACTACCTCGTAGCCCTCCTCTTTAAGTGCCAAGCAAGCCTGAGTTCCTGCATAATCGAATTCAGCCGCCTGACCGATAACTATAGGGCCCGAGCCGATAACCAGCACTTTTTTTATATCTGTTCTTTTAGGCATTGCTCTTTTCCCCCTCTAAGAGTGTTAAAAACATATCAAACAGATAGGCGCTGTCCTGAGGTCCGGGTGCGCTTTCGGGATGATACTGCACGCTGAATATTTTATCTTTATCGCATTTTACACCCTCGACAGTACCGTCAAGAATATTTATATGGGTAACCTCTAAGTCGGTATTCTTTAAACTGTCGGTATCTACCGCATAGGAGTGATTTTGCGAGGTGATTTCTATTTTATTAGTTTCAAGGTTTCTTACAGGATGATTTCCGCCTCGGTGACCGAATTTAAGCTTGTAGGTCTTAGCACCGTAGGCAAGGGAAATTATTTGATGACCTAAGCATATACCGAAAATCGGGTATTTGCCCTTTAAGGTCTTTATAGTCTCAATAACTTCTCCTACATCTGTAGGGTCGCCCGGTCCGTTGGAGATAAATATTCCGTCGGGTTTTAAAGCCTCAATATCAGAAGCCTTAGTATTCCACGGGACTACTGTTACCTTGCATCCCCTATTATTAAGGGAGCGAACGATATTTAATTTCATTCCGCAGTCAATTGCTACAACATGGTATTTTTCTTTTTCTGCATGGGATACCCATATTTCTTTACAGCTTACTTTACTTACCGCATCTTTCGGAATTTCTGTAGCTTTTAAAATTTCAAGTCCTTTATTTAAAGGTGTTTCGGCGGAGGTCAAAAGCGACTTACGGCTGCCCAAATCTCTTATAGAGCGGTTAAGCCGCCTTGTGTCGATACCGTGTATACCTGCTATACCGTACTTTTTCATAACCTCTGAAAGAGTGGCTGTACTTCTGAAGCTTGACGGCTCGTCATTATACTCCCTTACAATCATTGCCCCTATTGTAGGGGTTTTGGTTTCGTAATCGTCGTCTGCCATGCCGTAATTACCTATAAGTGGATAGGTCATTACCACAGCCTGATAGGTGTATGACGGGTCAGACAGTATCTCCTGATAGCCCACCATTGAGGTGTTAAACACTATCTCGCAGACCTTATCCTCGGTAGCTCCGAAGCCGTAGCCGTAATACTCCTGACCGTCCTCTAAAATAAGCTTTCTGTTATATTCCATAACCGTAGGGTACCTCATTTCTTAGAAAGTTTTTGCTCAAATCTGTCCTTGCGTGTGTCAATGGGAACATCTGTGGGATAATCGCCGTCAAAGCAGGCGCTGCAATACTGGCAGTTACCCGTCAAAGCTTTAAGCTCATTTACAGGCAAATACCCCAATGTATCTGCCCCGACTATTTCGGCTATTTCATCTACCGAATGGTGGCAGGCAATAAGATGCTCTCTTGAATCTATATCGGTTCCGTAGTAGCAAGGGTGCAAAAACGGAGGCGAGGATATACGCATATGTATCTCCTTAGCGCCTGCATCTCTTAGAAGCTTTACTATTCTTCCGCTTGTGGTTCCTCTTACTATAGAATCGTCAATAAGCACTACTCGCTTACCTTGTATACTTTCCTCAACGGCACTAAGCTTTATTCTGACTTGGTCAAGTCTTGCGTTTTGTCCAGGAGAAATAAAGGTTCTGCCGATGTATTTGTTTTTTATAAGTCCTATTCCGTAAGGAATACCCGATTCCTTACTAAAGCCTAATGCCGCATCCAGTCCCGAATCGGGAACACCGATTACGATATCTGCATCAACAGGATGTGTTTTCGCAAGGATTTTTCCTGCCCTTACACGTGCAGAGTGAACCGAAATACCGTCAATTACCGAATCAGGTCTTGCAAAGTAAATGTATTCAAAAATGCAAAGCTTTTTATCCTTTCTTTTGCAGTGCTCTTTTCGGGAAACAACACCGTTTTCGGTAAATACAAGTATTTCACCGGGCTCCACGTCACGCACCAACTCTGCACCTACTGCACTTAAAGCACAGCTTTCCGAGGCTACAACATACATACCGTCAGCTGTTTTGCCGTAGCAAAGAGGTCGGAAGCCGTAGGGGTCTCTGGCACAGATAAGCTTTCTCGGTGACATGAGTACCAAAGAATATGCGCCGTCCAGCGTGTTCATAGCCGCACTTAAAGCATCCTCTATAGAAGGTGTTCTGAGTCTTTCCCTCGTTACGATATAGGCAATAGTTTCGGTATCGCTTGTAGTGTGGAAAATAGCGCCTGACAGTTCAAGCTCGTTTCTAAGCTCTGCCGCATTACTAAGATTACCATTATGCGCCAGTGCCATTCTGCCCTTTTGGTGGTTTACTTCAATAGGCTGACAGTTTTTGCGGTTGTTACCGCCGGTAGTTCCGTAACGAACATGACCTACCGCCATTTTACCCGTCGGCAAACAGGAAAGCTTATCGGCTGAAAAGACCTCGCTTAAAAGACCTAAATCCTTGTGTGAGGCGAAAACACCGTCATCATTTACTACAATTCCACAGCTTTCCTGACCTCGGTGCTGTAAAGCGTACAAGCCGTAATATACTACCGATGCAACATCTGTATTATCGGGGGAAATTACGCCGAATACACCGCATTCCTCATGAATACTCATTTTTTGCCTCCGTTAGCCTTTAAAAGAGCGGCGCCTATAAAGCCTTTAAATAATGGGTGTGCCTTATTTGGTCGGCTTTTAAATTCGGGATGATACTGTACACCTTCATTGAAGGGTCTGTTTGTTAACTCCACGGTTTCTACAAGTCTGCCGTCAGGTGAAGTACCGCTTAAGGTTAAACCTGAATTTTGCATAACCTCACGGTAATCGTTGTTAAATTCATAGCGATGTCTGTGACGTTCACTGATAGATGTACTTCCGTAACAGCGCTCCATGGTAGTACCCGACTTGATTTCGCAAGGATATGCGCCAAGCCTTAATGTTCCGCCCTTGTCGATATCATCGCTTTGTCCGGGCATAAAGTCTATTACCTTGTGTCGGCACAGTTCGTCAAATTCGCCTGAATTGGCATCTGTAATTCCGCAGACATTTCGTGCGTATTCTATAACCGCTATCTGCATACCAAGGCATATTCCGAAATACGGTATTTCCTTTTCCCTTGCGTACTTAGCGGCTGAAATCATACCCTCAATACCTCGGCTGCCAAAACCGCCGGGGACGAGGATACCATCAAGACCCGACAGCTTTTCGTCTATATTTTCGGCGGTAATTTCCTCGGAATCTATCCAATGTATACTAACTCCGGTGTTGTGGTAATACCCTGCGTGACGGAGCGCCTCCGCTACAGAAAGGTAAGCGTCATGCAAACCTACATACTTGCCTACAAGACCTATATTTACACAGCTGTTTATCTGTTTTATGCTCTCTACCATAGCCGTCCATTCTGCAAGGTCGGGTTCGGGTGCGGTTATGCCCAGCTCTCTGCATACAACAGAGGAAAAGTTGGATTTTTCAAGCATTACAGGTGCTTCATAAAGGTTAGGCAGTGTTATATTTTCTATAACGCAGTCGGGCTTTACGTTACAAAACAGCGAAATTTTCTTGAAAATGGATTCCTCTAACGGCTCGTCGCATCTTAAAACTACAATATTCGGGTTTACTCCCATTCCCTGTAATTCCTTTACAGAGTGCTGTGTCGGCTTGGACTTATGCTCGTCCGAACCACGCAGGAAGGGTACTAATGTAACATGGATAAAAAGGCTGTTCTCCCTGCCGACTTCAAGGGATATCTGACGTACCGCCTCGATAAAAGGCTGGGACTCAATATCACCTATTGTACCGCCTATTTCGGTAATAACAACATCGGCATTTGTCTTTTTGCCTACGCTGTAAACAAATTCCTTTATTTCGTTGGTAATATGGGGAATAACCTGAACGGTAGAGCCGAGATACTCTCCCCTACGTTCCTTATTAAGCACATTCCAATAAACCTTACCTGTAGTAAGGTTTGAGTATTTATTTAAGTCCTCGTCTATAAAGCGCTCGTAATGACCTAAATCAAGGTCGGTTTCGGCGCCGTCCTCAGTAACGTACACCTCTCCGTGCTGATAAGGGCTCATAGTACCTGGGTCGACATTTATATACGGGTCAAGCTTTTGGGCAGCGACCTTTAAGCCTCTCGCCTTTAAAAGCCTACCGAGGGAGGCGGCGGTTATGCCTTTACCCAAACCCGATACTACACCGCCTGTTACGAATATATACTTTGTCACGACAATCTTCCTTTCAATTAGGTAATAAAAGCGATAATTTTTTATAAAAGCAAGAA
>JAFUOL010000046.1 GCA_017481865.1 Clostridia bacterium
AGGCTGTAGCTAAGGAAGAGGCTGAAGCTATGAAGGCTAAGCTCAGCGAGGTTGGCGCTACTGTAGAGCTTCAGTAATTCTGAATTACTAAAAATTATAAGCAGGACGGAAAGTCCTGCTTATTTTTTTATCTTAAATAAAGGGCAGTCGATGATGCCTGTCCATACGATATAAATTACTTATCACCTATTTTTTGCTCAATATAATCGGGTACGCTCTCAATTGGAATATCCAATGCCGTTGAAAGCTCGCCGAAAAGTAGATTTTCTGCAAGGCGCATATATTTTTCGTCCGAAAAGCCGAGCTTTTTCTTTAAAGCTCTGGCTGTTTTTTTCTTTTCATAAATTTGGGCGGTAAGCTCTACTAAATCACGGCAATCGTGAGTGCATAATTCAGCACGGTATTCCTCAGGAGAAAGGTCGCTTTTACCCATTTGCTCCTTGATATCGGGGATTAAAGAAATAAGCTCTTCGGCTTGCTCTTTGGTAATTACATGGCGCATAAATACCTTGTCGCTGTCGACAGGAGCATATATTACATTGTTCTGCTGGAAAAGCGGCTTTAGCAAATAGTAAAGCTTTTTTTCATTCTTTATAAGTGCCTTTTCCACTACATCCTCAACAATGCAAACACCCGTCTGACCGTATACGATTTTATCTCCCTTTTGGAACATACTTTACACCATTTTCCTTTAATATTAAAAATGCAGTATGCCGTTACAACAGGACTTACGTCACAAGAACAGCACGCTGCATTCTCATTTTAACAGATTTATCGGAAAAATGTAAGAAAAATTTTTTACCGTTCCTCACGGAAATAGGAGAGACCCAGACTTTCGGGGGGCTGATTTTCCTTTTTATCCCTCATGCTGATAATAACAAGTACAACTATAGTTACCACGTAAGGGAGAATTTTTAACAGCTCTTGGTCCTTGGTGCTCAAGCCCAGAAGGAAGGGACCCACAACATAAAGGGCTCCGAAAATAATCGAGCCTAAAATAGCAATGTTAGGTCTCCATACCGCAAAGATAACAAGGGCAACAGACAGCCAGCCGAACTGGTCGAGAATGTTATTCTGCCAGTTTGCGGCGGCAAAGTCCATAACGTAGTAAAGACCACCAATACCCGAAATTATACCGCCGACACAGGTAGCGACATATTTATAACGGTCAACATTGATACCTGCCGCATCTGCCGTAGCGGGATTTTCACCTACGGAACGCAAATTCAGTCCCACACGGGTTTTTGCAATAACAAATGCTACTATAACCGCAATAACAATTGCAAGGTAGGTCATAAAGCCGTAGGAAAGAAAAATATCACCGAAAATACCTAATTTATCGGCAAAGGGAAGTGTTGTACGGTAAGCCTTACCGATTTCAGGGAAAGCCGCAACACCCGTACCGCCCATGCGCTGATTTATGATACTTCCTACAAAATTGCTGAGTCCAACACCGAAGGTAGTAAGGGCAAGACCTGTAACATTCTGATTGGTTTTAAGGGTGATAGTTAAAAAGCAGTAGATAAGAGTTGTAAGCAAAGAGCCTAAAATACAGCATCCAAGAGTAATAAGAATACTCAAAAGAGGGCTGAATGCCGCTGACGATGAGGTATAAAAGTAAGCGCCTACTATACCACTTATAGCACCTGCCGCCATAATACCGGGGGTACCCAAATTAAGGTTACCCGATTTTTCGGTTATCATCTCACCCGTAGAGCCTAACAAAAGGGTTGAGCTTAATCTGATAGACTGCTGAATGAAGGTTATTAACATTGTACCGTTCATGCCTTACCCCTCCCTTTCGGTTTACGGAAATTAACCTTATATCTTGTAAAGAATTCACATGCGATAATTGAGAAAATAACTATGGAAGTTAGGATATCACCGATACTGTTATCAATCCTGAATGCAGATGTAGCATACTTACTTCCGACACTCAAGAAAACTATAAGGGCGGAAATAGGTATCATCAAAATGGGGTTAAACTTAGCCATCCATGAAACCATAATAGCCGTAAAGCCCTGACCGTCTACAATAGAGGACTTTATAGAGTGCTTGTCACCTGCAACAATCATAAAGCCTACAAGACCGCAGATAGCACCCGAAATAGCAACGGTTCGAATAATTACCTTTTTAACGTTGATACCGATATATCTTGCGGTGTTTTCACTTTCACCTACAACCGAAATCTCGTAGCCCTGCTTACTGTATTTAAGGTAAACAAACATAAGGACGGTAACCACGGTGATAATTAAAATATTAAATATATAGTTGCGGTCGAACAGGTTGGGTAAATATCCGTATCCAGTACGCTCATTTATAATGCCCAAATCACTTCTGCCCGATTTATCCTTAACCATTATAAAGTAGGATACCAAGGTCATTGCAACATAGTTCATCATAAGAGTAAACAGGGTCTCGTTGGTATTCCAAAATGCTTTGCAGATAGACGGAATTATCGCCCAGACAGCGCCTACAACAACGCTTGCAGCAAACATAATTACAAGGAGTACTGAGTTATCCACCTTGCCGCCGAATTCCAGCATACAGTAAGCAGAAGTAAGGCAACCCATAAGCACCTGACCCTCTGCACCGATATTCCAAAACTTCATCTTAAATGCAGGGGTAACCGCCAAGGAAATACAAAGCAGTATAGCCGCCTGATGGATAGACTCCATATACTTTTTATTTATACCCGAATTAGCTATCGGAGTACCGATAACACCCTCATACATAGCCTTGTATATTTCGAGAGGGTTTTGACCCGTAATAGCCACGATAAGCAAGCTGCTTATGAGCAGAGCAACCGCAATACCGATAAGATGTATAACCGTGGATTTAGCAAAGCTTACATCATCACGCTTAGTGATGTGAATAAGGGGCTCACGTATCTGTTTTGTCCTTACATCAGCCATTCTGCCCACCTCCGTTTGATTTGGTCATCAAAAGACCGATTTCCTCCTTAGTAGCAGTTCTACCGTCAACAATACCCGTAACCGACCCCGAACCGATAACCAAAATACGGTCGCACAGCTCAATAAGAACGTCCAGATCCTCACCTACGAATATTACGGCAACGCCGTTCTTTTTCTGACTGTTAAGCAGATTATAAATGGTATAGGAGGAGTTTATATCAAGTCCTCTTACAGGGTATGCCGCCATAAGCACGGTAGGCGATGCGGCAATTTCACGGCCCACAAGCACCTTTTGAACGTTACCGCCCGAAAGCCGTCTTACAGGGGTGTTAGCGTCAGGCGTTACAACCTCGAGGTCTTTAATAATATGCTCGGCTAAATCCTTAGGTCCTTTTCTTTGGAGGAACACAGATTTTCCCTTGCGATAGCTTCTAAGCATCATGTTATCCACAATATCCATATTTCCTACAAGTCCCATACCCAGTCTGTCCTCGGGAACAAAGGAAAGGCGAACACCTAATTCCCTTATCTGCATAGGGGTCTTGTCCCTTAAATTATCGGTTTCACCTGTTTTGGGGTTATTATAAAGTATTTCGCCGTTATCAAGCTTTTGAAGTCCTGCGATAGCTTCGAGCAACTCACGCTGACCTGAGCCTGCGATACCTGCAATACCCAATATTTCACCCGAACGGGCTGTAAAGGAAATATCGTCTAAAACCTTAACACCCTCACGGTTTACGCAGTTAAGGCTTTTAACCACCAGTCTGTCCTGCGGATTTTGGGGTTCGCTTCTTTCAATATTAAGCGAAATCTTTTTGCCAACCATCATTTCGGTTAGCTCGGATTCATTGGTTTCGGCAGTATTAACCGTGCCCACATATTCACCCTTACGCAGAACCGCAACACGGTCGGAAAGGGAGAGTACCTCATGCAGCTTATGGGTAATAATGATTATAGCCTTACCGTCATCCCTCATTCGTCTTAGTACTGCAAAAAGCTTTTGGGTTTCCTGCGGGGTAAGCACGGCTGTAGGCTCGTCCAATATCAATATATCAGCGCCACGGTAAAGTACCTTTATGATTTCAACCGTCTGCTTTTCAGAAACCGACATTTCGTGTATTTTCTTATTAGGATCTATTTCAAAGCCGTACTTATCGGCAATTTCCTTTATATTTTTAGCCGCCTGCTTAATATCGTACTTGCCCTTTTCTTTAAGCCCCAAAATAATATTTTCTGCGGCGGAAAATACATCAACAAGCTTAAAATGCTGATGTATCATACCTATTTTATAGTCAAATGCATCCTTAGGCGAGCGGATAACAACCTCGTTACCGCCGATGAAAATCTGACCGCTGTCAGGAAAGTAAATCCCCGAAATCATGTTCATAAGTGTAGTCTTACCACTTCCGTTTTCGCCTAAAATAGACAAAATTTCGCCACGGTTTACCGTAAGACATACATCCTTATTGGCTACAACACTACCAAAGGTTTTGGTTATGTTTTTAAGTTGGATAGCAGCTTTTGTTTCCACTGTTTTTCCCCTTTCTGTTGTGTTCTGCTTTGAAAATTCCACCCAAAATTCGATAATTTTTTCAAAGCAGAAAACCAAAATAAGGCGGAGCACCTATGTACTCCGCCTTAAAGTGCGGTAATTATTTGGCAGGTACGGTAATACCGTCAATAATAACGTCAAAGTAAGGAGCAGATCTCTTCTCGGACTCAATAAAGCGACCATCAGCAACAGCCTCGGTATCGGCTTTATAGTCACCTGCATCTACAACGTCTGCAAGATAAGTGGTAAGCTCTTTACCGCCTACGGTGAAGTTAGCGGTATCAAATACCTTGATTTCTCCGTTGATAAGCTTATCCTTAGCGGCGTCAATAGCAGCCTGAGTTCCCTCTGCGGCAACACTCTCGTTAAGAGCTGTCAACTGAACTGCACCTTCCTCAAGTGTAGCGCAGTAGTCGGAGGGGATGGAAGTACCGTCAAGCATAGCCTTAATCATCATGGTCATGTAAGGCTCCCAAGAAATCTTAGAGGAGATTATAGCGGTGTTGGGTCCGATATTAGAGGTATCAACATTGTAAGCAACGTTGGGAACGCCTGCAGCCTCACAGGCAGAAGGAGCGCCCGACGAGTCAGCGTGCTGGCTTATAAGCTTACAGCCGTTAGCAATAAGAGCCTTAGCGGCGGTGTTTTCCTTTTCGATATCAAACCAAGACTGTGTATACTGAACCTCCATAGTAACAGAGGGGCATACAGACTTAGCACCGAGATAGAATGAAGTGTAACCAGAGATAACCTCTGCATAGGGGAATGCGCCTACATAGCCCATTTTAGCTTCCTCAGCGGTGAATTTGCCTGCAGCTATCATTTCGTTAAGCTTCATACCTGCGGCAACACCTGCAAGGTAACGGCCCTTGTAAATCTCAGCAAAAGCGGTGTGGTAGTTGCCAACGCCCTCTGTCTTACCACGGGTACCTGTAGCGTGACAGAACTGAACATTGGGGTATTCCTTAGCAGCCTGAATCATGTGAGGCTCATGACCGAAGGAGTCAGCAAAAATCACCTGACAGCCTGCATTAACAAGCTCCTTAGCGGTGGTGTAGCACTCGTTACCCTCGGGGATACCTGTCTTCATCAAAATCTGATCCTCTGTAAGACCTAACTTTGTACAAGCGGCGGTAGCGGCATCCATGAAGTTCTTGTCATAGGTAGAGTTTGCATCATGCAAGAAGATAAAGCCGACCTTAAGATCCTCTTTAGCTACTGCTGTGATTGTGCTTGCGACGGTAAGCTCTACTTCATCAATGGAAAGAACCTTTGCGTTGTCACCGTCAGAGCTGGTGTCTGCGGCTCCACAGCCTGCAAAGCAGAAAAGCATTGCAACTGCAAGGAGCATGGAAATAAGTTTTTTCATTTTTCTTTTCCTCCTAATATTTATGTAAATTTTTTTACATACAAATCAAATTTTGCGGAAGGTAATTGAAGTATCGTCCATACTGTCAATTACCGCAAGGGATTCAACACGTATTCCTTTTTCCCTAAGCTTGTCCCCTCCGCCTTGGAAGCCCTTTTCTATAGCGCAGGAGGTGCCTACAAGCTCGGCTCCTGACTGGGCCACAATATCTATAAGACCGTTAAGTGCCTTGCCGTTGGCAAGAAAATCGTCAATAATTAAAACCTTGTCCGACGAATTCAAAAATTCACGGCTTACCACAACGGTATAATCGGTACCGTGGGTGTAGGAGTGAACTACCGTGCTGTAAACCTCGCCGTTTACATTATTGCTTTTGTGTTTTTTAGCGAAAACCACGGGAATATGCATCCAAACGGCCGCACCCATAGCAATAGCTATGCCCGAGGTTTCGATAGTGAGTATTTTGGTAACCTTACTGTCCGCAAACAGACGGGCAATCTCCTTACCCATCTCCATAATAAAATCCACATCGAGCTGGTGGTTTAAAAATGAACCAACCTTTAAAATATTACCCGGCAGAACAGTACCCTCTTTTAATATTTTTTCCTCTAAAGCCTTCATTGAACGCTAAGCTCCCCAAAACATTAACAGAAAATTTAAAAATTACAGTTACATTTTAACGCATTGACCCGATAAAGTCAACAAAATATGACGCTGTTTTTAAACTTTGTCTGTATTTACAATTTGTAAAATTAAGGTAAGTTGAAATTATCCAAAATAACAGTTGTGTATTACATTTTAAAAGCCCGCGTAAATTATTTTTAAAATATTTTAGAAAACTACTTGATTATTTTTCTATTATGTGATATAATCACTTTTGCTTTAAAAAAAGCTTAAAGTAAGCGCTGATAGCTCAGTTGGATAGAGCATCTGCCTTCTAAGCAGAGGGTCGGGGGTTCGAATCCCTCTCAGCGTGCCAAGCAAAGTATACAAACCTGTGTTTAAGAAATAGCTTAAATACGGGTTTGTTACTTTTTAAACTCTAAATTTAAAAAATAAATATTTTACTGTGTATATAACATGATAGATAACTATCATGTTCAGACTGTAGAAAAACCCTGAATTTCAAGCGAAGTTC
>JAFUOL010000047.1 GCA_017481865.1 Clostridia bacterium
AAAATATAGAATACAAAGCCGGTAATATTGCCGCTCACTGCTGACATTATCATCCCTGCAATCCATCCGAATACGGGAATATACTCTAAAGCCGAATTGGAAAACATATTTACAGCCGCACTAAAATAATCAAGCTGTCCTATTTTTACAAATCCCAAATATATAGCGGCTAATATAACGAATATTCCTATTACAAAGGGGCGCACTAAGGGCTTTATTTTTCTGTAGGTTGCGGTAAGGGTGTAGGTGAGAACGGAAGCCAGTCTGCTGTAGTATAGCAGAAACGCATAAGCTAAAAAAATTGAAATGCAGGCAAAAATGCTTAATCCTAAATTAAGAACCAAATTAGGCAGCTGAAATAAAATATAAACCGACGAAATTATAGCTATACCCATTTGAAGTACTGTTCTGAACATAAGAACGGATTGAGGTTTTATAGGCGAGGCGAAAAGGAAATTAACGTCGGGCATAGTGAAAATTTTAGTTCCGCTTTTGTCTCCGCCGTAAATGCTCATTAAAATAACGAAAAGAACAATCAGCATTATACCGCCTCGGCAAAGGGATAAAATATCCTGCTTTTCCTCGTCGGTTAAGGGTATATCCTCATCCTCCTCTTCAATTACTTCTTCAATTGCGGTATCAGCCTCGTCGGGCATGGCACTGCCGATAGCTACACCTACAATACCGCCAATAATTCCAAAGCCTAAGCAGATAGCAAGAAAAATCGCCACCCAGGTTTTAAAAAGCTTTTTTATTGAGTTTATAAAGGTATGTATTACGTAATAGGGGAGAATTCTCATAATGCCTCACCCTCTGTAGTATTAAAGAATAATTCCTCTAAGGTTTGAGAGGATGTGTCAAGCTCCTCTTTGGTGACATTCGCTGTAACAGTACCGTTTTGCATTATTATCGTCCTGTCCCACAGCATATCGATACTGTCAATCATATGAGTGCTTATAAGTATAGAACACCCCTTACTCCGCATATCTATAAAGAGGTTTTTAAGCTCCTTTATTGCGTGTGGGTCAAGACCAATCATCGGCTCATCAAACAGCAGTACCTTGGGGCAGGGCAGTAAAGCACAGCATATGCTTAGTTTCTGCTGCATACCCTTTGATAATTCGTCACCGAATTTTTTAACCTTGTCGGTAAGCTCAAAGCGCTCCAAAAGCTCGTTTTTATAATCCTTATAATCTTTTAGGCGGTAGGCACGGGCAACAAATTCAAGATGCTCGCCTACGGTAAGATTAGGGTAGAGGGCGGGCAACTCGGGCACATAGCCCAAAAGCCTTTTGGCTTCCGGACTTTTGTTATACTGACCGTCCACCGTTATAATACCGTCATATTTTAAAAAGCCTATAACCGATTTTATAACGGTACTTTTTCCTGCACCGTTAGGTCCTAATAATACGGTTATTGAGCCGTCGGGTATTTCAAATGAAATATCGTTATTAGCATAAACCTTGCCGTATTTTTTTGTTAAGTGTTCTATTTTTAACATAAATTTACTCCTTTATTAAGTCTTTAACTACTTCGCCTGCTATTATCATTCCTGCCGCCGCAGGTACAAAGGGCGAGCTTGCAGGAATATGCCTGCCCTTTTCCTCGTTTTGAATTACGGGTTTTATGGGTTCCTCCTTAGAATAAACTACCTTTAATTTCTTTATTCCACGCTTTTTAAGCTCGTACCGCATAACACGTGCTAAGGGACAGACAGAGGTTTTATAAATGTCAGAAACCTCAAGCATAGCGGCATTTAGCTTGTTTCCCGTGCCCATACAGCTGATTATGGGAACCTCCGCTTTTTCAGCCTTAGCAATCAGCAAAAGCTTAGAGGTTACGGTATCAATAGCGTCAACAATATAATCGTATTTAGAAAAATCAAAGTCCTTTTCGGTTGTATTATCGAAAAATACATTGTGAGACGTTACGGTAATTTCAGGGTTTATATCCGTTATTCTTTGGGTTGCGACTTCGGTTTTAGGCAGTCCTACTGTTTTATGTGTTGCTATTATCTGACGGTTAAGGTTGGTTATATCGACATTGTCGCTGTCGATAAGGTCTATGCTGCCAATTCCTGACCGCACAAGTCCCTCTCCAACATATCCTCCCACACCGCCTATACCGAAAACCGCCACACGGGAATTTTTCAATTTAATTAAATTTTCCTGTCCCATAAGTAATTGTGTTCTTGAAAATTGAATATCCATACACATTATCCTTTTATTTATTAAAGTTATTTTACTATTCAATTTTTATTTTGTCAATATCGGCTCTTTTATATTGATTTTTTGCGTGTTCTCTGTTAAAATTTTGTTGTATAATATTAGGGGGAGTTTTTGTGTTACTTTCTACTCAGACATTGCTGCTTGCCGAAAAGCTGGGCGAAAAAGAGGCTATACGTATTATAAAGGAAGCAGGCTTTGACGCTTACGATATGTCACTTTTTAAAATGAAAAGTGATGATTATTATTTAAACGGAAATAATTATTTAAGTGAAGCTAAGGCTTTGAGAAAGCATGCCGATAGCTTGGGTATTGTGTGTAATCAGTCCCACGCACCGTTCCCGTCCAGCGTAGGGGATAAGGAAAAGGATAAGGCTACCTTTAAAAAAATAGTCCGTGCTATGGAAATAGCGGCGGTATTGGGTGCTAAATCAATAGTAGTCCACCCAAAACAGCATTTAAGATATGCCGAACATCCCGACGAATTATTTAATATGAATATGGAATTTTATAACAGACTTATTCCTTATGCGGAAAAATTCGGTATTAAGATAGCCACCGAAAATATGTGGCAGAGAAACAATGGCGCTAAATCTGTTACCGACAGCACATGCTCACGTGCTTGGGAATTTTGTAAATATATTGATACTGTAAACAGCAAATGGCTTGTAGGCTGTCTCGATATAGGTCATACCTCGCTTGTAGGAGCTGATACCGCCGAATTTATAAGGACTATGGGTAATGAAAGATTGCAGGCATTGCATGTTCACGATACCG
>JAFUOL010000004.1 GCA_017481865.1 Clostridia bacterium
AAAACAAAAGCACAGAAATGAAACAGAATACAAATCCCTTATGAACCGCCTTAACCGAATAGAGGGGCAGGTAAGGGGAATAAAGAAAATGCTCGAAAATGATGCCTACTGCACTGATATTTTAACACAGGTGTCGGCAGTTGCGGCGGCGCTTAATTCCTTTAATAAGGAACTGCTTTCAAACCATATTCACACCTGTGTTGCCGAAAATATAAAATCGGGCAATGATGAAGTTATAGACGAGCTGGTTTTGGCTCTGCAAAAATTGATGAAATAAAGGAGAAATTATTATGACACACATTATTAACGTTGAGGACATGCATTGTAATAAATGCGTAGAAAGAATTGAAAAGGCTTTAAATGCCACGGGTATAAAATTTTCCGTAGCACTTGAGAGTAAAACCGTAACGGTGGACGGCTGTGACCATTGCCTTAAAACGGCTTTAACAGAGCTTGAGGATTTAGGCTTTACGCCCGTAGTAAAATAAAGCCAAAGGAGCCGAATTATGTCGAAAACCTTTACCGTTAAAGCTTTATCTTATATTTTAGTCGGCATTATTCTTTTTTGTATGATGCCGCAGGCAAAAGCGGCAGAAACCGAAAGCTTTTTTATGGATTTTGAGGCTGAAAGCAACGATATTCTGCCCTACTGGATCCAAAACGGTGCAGGAACAGTGGAGCTGTATATCGAGACTGACAATAATTCGGCACTTTGCTTTTACGGTGGAGGGAAAAGTATATATAATAAGGTATATACAAATACAATCTATTCGGGAGATATTACGCTAAGCTTTGATGTGTTATTTAAGAATACATCGAAAAACGAATTGTTTTGCTTTACTGCGAGATATAATTCCCCCAATACCGAGACTACCGACGATTTCAGAGAAGAAAATGCGTGGGCAAGCGCAGTGCTTAATGACGACCCGTCAGGGCTATGGCTTTATTACGGTACTAATTCCAAGTCTATAGATGTTTCATTCAGCACAAACGACTGGAATAGGACGGATACCTGGTACAGTATTAAATACACTATTGAGGGAACTGAGCATAAGATAAAAATCTGGCAAAAGGGTGATAGTGAGCCTGAAAGCTGGAGCTGTTCTGCAACTATTGAAGATGCCCCTATGGACGGCTCGGTGGCATTTTTTAAAAAAGGAAACGGCTATGTGCTTATAGATAATATAAATGTAGCAGTGGAGAATAGTACAGAGGGAATAAACGCCGATGTAAACAGTGACGGTGATTGTAACGCTGAGGATTTAGCCGAAATGCGCAAAATATTACTCTGTCTGTCCGACATAGAATTTTTCGATGTCAATGGTGATAACTACTGCGATATCAGAGATTTGGTAGCACTTAAAAAGTACTTTACGTGGATTTGTATTTAATTCGGAATTATGCAGGGATAAAAAAACAGTACAGCTTTTTCGGCTGTACTGTTTTTTAATGTTTAGGTTTATTGGGGTTAAGCCTTGCCGACGGAACCGAAAAGCTCCATCTTTTCCTTAACGGTTGCCTTAATAGCGGCAGTACCGTCAGCCAAAAGCTTTCTGGGGTCGAAGCCCTTGCCCTGGAGGTCTTTGCCTGCCTCGATGTACTTGCGGGTAGCCTCAGCAAATGCCAACTGGCACTCGGTGTTAACGTTAATTTTGGAAACACCTAAGGAGATAGCCTTTTTAATCATGTCGGCAGGGATGCCTGTACCGCCGTGGAGAACTAAAGGCATTGTGCCTGTGAGCTTCTGTATTTCATCAAGAGTATCAAAGCTAAGACCTGCCCAGTTTGCGGGGTACTTACCGTGAATATTACCGATACCTGCGGCTAACATTGTAACGCCTAAGTCGGCAATCATTTTGCACTCGTTGGGGTCAGCAACCTCACCGCTGCCTACAACACCGTCTTCCTCGCCGCCGATAGCGCCAACCTCTGCCTCAAGGGAGAGACCCTTTTCGTTGCAGATTTCAACCAATTCCTTGGTCTTTGCGATATTTTCCTCAATGGGGTAGTGAGAACCGTCAAACATAACGGACGAGAAGCCTGCTTCGATACACTTCTTAGCGCCTTCATAGCTACCGTGGTCGAGGTGGAGAGCAACGGGAACGGTAATTCCAAGCTCATTTATCATACCGTTTACCATACCTACAACGGTGGTATAACCGCACATGTATTTACCTGCACCCTCGGAAACACCAAGAATAACGGGGGACTTCAGCTCCTCAGCGGTCTGAAGAATAGCCTTTGTCCATTCAAGATTGTTGATGTTAAACTGACCTACGGCATATTTGCCTGCTTTTGCTTTTTCGAGCATTTCTTTTGCGGAAACTAACATTTATAATTCCTCCATATAAATTTTTGCCAATAAGTATTGTATACCAAAATTTATGTAAAATCAAGTATTATTTGCCGTTATCCTCATTTATTATTTCCGCAGGCAGTTCAAGTAATTCGGGATTTTTAAGATATTTGCGCATTTTTCTGAAAGCCATGGCAAAATAACTGCCCGAGCATATCCTTTCGTCCATTACAACACCAAGCGGTATGGAACGCTCGAAAATTATTTCACCGTTCTTACGTTTGGGTACCTCACGCAGATTACCCATTGTAATGAAAACGCTGGTGGTGCCGAATTCATAGCAATGGTGGTAGATATGGTTGGTTCTGATAGAAATAAGATTTGAAATAACCAAACTGTTATGGAAGGGGGACATGTCGATTATAAACTTAGGAAGCAGTCCGTAGCGGTCGAGAAGCTTGAAAAGTCTTACACCCCACCTTAAAAGACCCGGAACGCTTAAAAGGAATTTTATTATCTTTTCGGTGCCGTTCTTTTCGGGAGTTTCACGGTTAGCAGTAACGTAGTCGTTTATCTTTTTGTCAACATCAAAAATCGTGTCAGTATTTTCAAAATACATTTTGGACATTGTGCCGTTGTCCGCCTCGCCGCCTTTAAGCACAACCATAGCAATTGCCCATTCGTTTCGGGCATATGCCTTGCTGTTTACTATAAAACGGTTGAGCTGGGGGTATTCCGCCGCCGTGCGTAAGTAAGCAGCAACAATAATTGCCATATGGCTTAAATTTATGCCCTGCTTGCGCTTTTCGTTAAGATAGTTTTGCATTGGGTCATAGGGAATGTCAATGGTTATCATATTCATAGCATCGACACGCTTGTTCATAATGTGCGCCGCTACGGTATACATAGGGTCGGTGTTTCGAAGTCTCTTTCCGTCAGCCCTCATAAATTACCTCTTTTCCGCCGCATATTGGCTTATTTTTGTTAAGAGTGATATCTCTATTTATAAAATAATATCATATTTCGACCCTTTTTACAACAACTTTTTGAACAAATTGTTAATAAAACAAAATTTGAATTGTAGAGAAAGGATTTATTCTTTCCGATAAAATTTGATATTGTTCTACGAATATCAAAGGTATGCCCCGACATTTGAAACAGAACCAAAGCAAAAAGGAACTGCCGAGCGACAGTTCCTTTTTTGATATACTATTTTACGCCTAATTGGCTTATAGCATCGGAAATGGTTTTTTCTAAGGCTTCCTTACCGTATTTATCCACTTCGGATTTGTTCTTTTCGCCGTGGGTAAGACAGCCGGCTCCGCCGATACATCCGCCCGAGCAAGCCATACCTTCGATAAAGTTAATTCCGCCGATACGCTTTCTTGCTTTCAATAGAGCTATTTTGCAAGCCTCTATACCATCGCATTTTTCGGCATTAAGGTCGAAGTTTTCGAGTCCCTGTTCTTTAAGAGCTTGGGCAACGGCATCTGAAAGACCGCCGCTGCGGGCAAAAATTCTGCCGTAGTAGGAGGCATTATCCAGCACATCCTCATGCATAGTCATAATATCAAGGTCTTTACTATCGAACAGCGCCTGTAATTCCTCAAAGGTGAGAACACAGTCAACAAGGGGACTTACCCTATCCTGCTTGAACTCCATTTTCTTAGCGGTACAGGGTCCTATAAAGATAACCTTAGCATCAGGGTCCTTTTCCTTAATGTATTTGGAAATTTCCGCCATAGGGGAGAGATTGTGTGAAATGTGGGGTGCTAAATCGGGGAACTGACCCTTGATATAGGATACAAATGCAGGACAGCAGGAGCTTGTTAAAAAGCCCTTGTCGGCAAGCTCACGGGCTTCGGAAAAGGCAACAAGGTCTGCACCAAGGGCGGCTTCAACTACCGTATGGAAGCCCAGTGCCTTTATGCCTGCTATTACCTGACCTAATTTAGCGTAGGTGAACTGACTTGAAATGGAGGGGGCTACAACGGCGTAAACCTTGTTTTTGCCTGTCTCCTTAGCATTTTTAAGCATCTTCACAGCATCAACTATATAGGATTTATCCGAAATAGCTCCAAAAGGACACTGATAAACGCATGCACCGCAGGAAATACACTTGCTGTTGTCAATACAAGCCGCCTTACTTTCGGTCATGCTGATAGCATTTACCTTGCATGACTTAACGCAGGGGCGCTTAAAGTTCTGAATAGCGCTGTAGGGGCAAACGTTGGCGCACTTACCGCACTCAACACACTTGGTTTTATCAATGTGAGCCTTCTGCTGACCGTCAAAGGTGATGGCGCCTCTGGGGCAGACATCCTCACAGCGGTGAGCAAGGCATCCTCGGCAAGCCTCGGTCACGAGATAGCCGCCCATGGGGCATTCGTCACAGGCAATGTCGATAACCTCAATGACATTGGGGTTCTGCTTATCGCCGCCCATAGCTATTTTAACACGCTCCGAAAGGATAGCACGCTCCTTATAAACACAGCAGCGCATGGTAGCCTCCTTACCGGGGACTATCATTTTCGGTATATCAAGCAGATTTTCCGTTAAAGTGCCGTTCCACTCCTGACGGGCAACCTCCCTTAAAACCTTATACTTTAAATGTTGAACTTTGGTATCGAATTTCCTCAACATTTTTACCTCCTTAAAAATAACTTACCTTTATTCGCTTGCCCATTTTTTTAAGGCAATCCGACAGCTCGGTCACAAGCTGCATTTTGATGTTGAAGTTTATAGGCAAATCCGGATTTTGGTGAGCCGGATTTATAGCTCTGCCTACAAAGAAATTTATGTCGGTAGCCTCCTCAAACAAAAGACGGCTTATACGTGAAGCACCGTCCTGCTTGAAGCCCCATTTGGTGTATGCCTCATTACTGTCAAGATAATCCTTTGCGTAGGTCAGCACTCTATTTACCGTAATAACACCCTCTGTGACAAGGTCTGCACCCTCTAATTCGGCTATAGGGGGAATATCCTTATCTACAAAGTCAAGCTTAGGCTTTAATGGCTTTCCCAAATATTTAGAGGCAAGGGTAGAGGTAGTACCTCCGCAAATAATATGCTTACCCTCCTTTGAAAAGAAAAGGGACATCATTTTATTACAGTCATCCCTGTTAGAGGGAGGACCGAACAGCAAATTCATAGGCTCTCTTTTTCTTATTCTTACAACGCATGCCGTAGCATCGTCTGCCGGTTTTTCCTCGTAAAGGCGGTTGCACTCGTCAATAAGTATGGTAGACAGGGTCTTTGCGGTATATCCAACGCTGTAAAAGGTTGACATATACTCGGCAATATCCTCTACCTTCCAGCCGAAGTTGTAGGAATTTCCTATGCCTGCGTGGGGACAGCCGTCACTCATCATGACGAATATATCCCCCTCCTCAAGACGTATGGTAGATTGATATATCTTTTTGCCCGATATTGTAAGCTCGGTTTTGGGGTAATCGTAATTCGCACCGTCCCTAAGCAGTATTACAATAGGATTATCGTACTGTATAAGCTCGGCTTCACGGTTATTTACTATTCGCATAATGGTAAAGGTGGAATATGCAACACCTCGCTGTGAGCAGACGGGAAGTGTAGCGGCTATAGTCTCAACACAGTCGGAAAGGGTTAAGCCTGCCGCTGTCATAGTAGAAATTATTTTAGAGGTAAGGGTTGAGAGTATACTTGCCTTAACTCCGCTTCCCAAACCGTCAGCCAAAACTATAACGGTAGAGCCATCCTCCTGCTCGACAACATCTATATGGTCGCCGCAAAGCTCCTCGCCTACATGAAATATACTGCGGTAGCCGATATCTGCGCAAAGGTTATTCATTGTTTATCGACTCCTTGAGCTTCGTAAGGGCTATTTTGGTTTCAGCCGCAGTTTCGCCTAATAAAGAGGCAATTTCCTGAACGATACGCATTTGCTTTTCAACCACCTTATCGGCGATTTCTACCGTTTGCGAGCTTATCTCTTCCTTTTTGTATTTTTGCTGTACCTCGTCGGTAACGTCACGCATTATGCAGATAAGGGCATGATAATCCTTATCGGGAACAATGGTCTGCTCAACATAACGGTCATATTCGGCAAGGTAAACACGGTTATCCTTAATGCTTCTGCCCGTGCGCTGAACATCCATAAAGGGCTTGGGGTCGAGAATGCGTATAATCGGCTCTCCCATAACGTCGGATTCACGTCTTATATTCATTAGCTTCAGCGCCGCAGTATTTATCTGCTGAACCTCGTAATTTTCGTTGAGAACTACAATTCCGTTGGGGGTGTTGTTAATAATATTGTCGGAGAAATTTTCCGCCTTGTCTTTAAGGAAGGGCAGACACATGGAAACCTCCGCCTTGCCGTGAATAATGGCGATAGCCTTCTCCCGACAAGTGTTGTATCCGCAAGATCCGCAGTTAAGCTCGTCAGAGGGTTTGACCTTACCCATTTTAATAAGGGCTTCCCTGATTTCGGATTCGGCAGGCATCTGAAGCTTGCGGTCAATAAATTCGATACGCTTGCGAAGCTCGTTAGCGTCGGGCTGGGCAACATCGAAATCCTTTGTTCCTGCATAGTCCGACACCGCCTTATAATCCCTTAAAGGCGAGCGGTGGTATTTTTCCATAACAGGACCGCCTATACAGGAGCCTGTACAAGCCGACATTTCAATAAAGCATTTATGCAGCTTTCCTTCCTCAATGTCCTTAAGTGCCGCAATGCAGTTTTCCACACCGTCAATAGCGATATATGTATAGTCCGGCAGCATATTTTCGGTCATGGTTTTAAGTATACCGCCGGTTGTTGGGAAAAATCTTGCAAGGGTGTTATTGTCCTTGTCACAGCTTTGTGTAAGCTCTATATTCTCCCGTTTTAACCATGCAGTAAGCTCCTCATAGGTAAGCACCGCATCGGTAATGCCCGAGTAGTAATCCGCCTCGTCCTTTTTGGCAACGCAGGGTCCTATAAATACCGTTTTTGCATTGGGAATACGCTTTTTTATGTCGGTACAGTGCGCCATCATTGGGGAGGCAACGTCTGCAAGAAAAGGCAGACATGCGGGATGATGCTTCTGTATCAGCAGATTTACAGAGTGACAGCAGGAGGATATAAGAATATCCATTTTCTCTTCGCTTAAAAGCCTTTCGTACTCTCTCTTAACAATAGTGGCACCTATGGCGGTTTCCTCGGCATCGGCAAAGCCTAAGGCTTTAAGAGCCTTGCGCAGCTGCTCGATACCTACACCGTCATAATTAGCGATAAAGGAGGGGGCAATGCTGGCAATAACCGGTGCGCCCGACTCTATAAGCACCTTTACCCGTTCGGTTTGGTCTGCAATTTCTTTTGCGTTTTGGGGGCATACAACAAAGCACTGACCGCACAAAATGCACTCATTGCCGACAATATGTGCCTGATTGCCTGAAAATCTTATAGATTTTACGGGGCAATGGCGTATACATTTATAACAGTTTTTACAGTTGGATTTTTTAAGCTTTAAAAACTCTGCCAAAATGGTCAATTCCTTTCAAATAAACCCATTTCAGGCAGGACGTTTTGTCCTGCCTGAAATATGTAGTATTACAGCTTAGCCAATATGTTATCGTTAAAGAAATCCTTTACGGTTTCGGGGGAAACCGAGAAAACCTCACCGTCTGCTGATACGCAGACACCCTTTTGACAGTCACCTATGCAAAAGGTGCCGCTAAGCTCAACCTTTTCATTAAGGTTATTTTCAGAAATAAGCTGTTGTAATTGCTCAACTACCTGTCTTGAACCTTTAAGGTGGCAGGAGCTTCCAATGCAAACGGTAATTTTCATAGATAGTCTCTCCTTAAATTTATTTCAAGTTATTTCAGGATACATATACCATTATTATACTACCGATAATTCAATACGTCAAGCCATGAAATTAGAATTTAACGCAACTTTAATTCTAATTCAAGTAAAAAGTAATAGGTAATAGTGAATAGGAAAGTTGAGCCGTTTACGGCACATTTAATTACGAATTACGAATTCATAATTCTGAATTAAGCTTAGGCAGAGTAACGGTAATTTTCGTTCCCTCGAAATTGCTTTCTAAAGAAACAGTACCGCCGTGATAGCCTACTGCATGCTTAACTATTGAAAGACCGAGTCCCGTTCCGCCCGACTTTTCGGAATGGCTTTTATCCACCCTGTAAAACCTCTCGAACACACGTGGCTGATGCTCGGGCGGTATGCCTATTCCCGTGTCGGTAACGGAGCATACCGTTTCGGTTTCACTCTCACGGATATTAACGGTTACCTTTCCGCCATCTGTATTGTATTTAACCGCATTGTCGCACAGATTGTATATTACCTCGTAAAGCAAACGGCGCACTCCATGAATATTCCCGCTGTCGCCCTCTAAATTAAGAGTTATATTACGTTTATCTGCGGTGTCCTTTAAGTGAGCAAATACCTCTTTTGTAATATCACTTAAAGCTACCTTTTCTTGCGGCAGCTCGTTGCCCTCGTCCAATTGGGAAAGACGGATTAAATCCTCAATAAGCTCTACAAGACCCGTTGCCTTTTTACGTATATGACCTACAAATCTTGGCATATCCTCAGGTCTTACAAGCCCGTTTTCAATAAGCTCAGCACTGCCTATAATGGACTGCAAGGGGGTTTTAAGCTCATGGGAGACATTAGCCGAAAATTCACGGCGGATTTTTTCGTGAGCGGACTGCTCGGTAATATCAATAGCTAAAAGTACCGCCCCTATAGTTTTTCCTCCGGATTCGATACTGCTTATATCAAACTGAAATTCCCGTCCGTTTCTTTCTGCCTTTAGGTCTCCGTGACCTTTTTTAAATGCTTTTTCTATAGCAAGGCTCATGTCATGCCGGCGGTCAATTACAAGGAAATTTTCACCGATACAGTCTCTGCTTGTGCCGAAAAGCTCTGCGGCGGCAGGGTTTATACTAAGGATATATCCGTCCTCGTTAAGCAGTACCAAGCCCTCTTGCATATTGTCGGTTATCTGATTGAATTCGTCCTTTTTACGTTTAAGCTCTCTGAGCTGTTTTTTTATCTGACGGTGCTGACCGTTTATTCGGTTAAGCAGGGGAGAAAGCTCCTCGTAAGCGTCATTTTCAAGGGGGTGTTCAAGGTCTAATTGATTTAACGGCTCTGTAATGCGCTTTGCCATACGGTTTGCAAGTATTGCCGAAAGTATTATTGC
>JAFUOL010000048.1 GCA_017481865.1 Clostridia bacterium
AGGAGCGTTACGAAAAGGGTAATGTTGTAGAGCAATTAAAGGTTATAGGAGATACCGACGTTACAGGTACAACTGTTACCTTTAAGCCTGACCCCACAATTTTTACCGATACTACAAGATATGATTACGATATTCTTTTACAGAGACTCCGTGAGCAGGCATTTTTGAATGCAGGAATAAGAGTAGTTCTTACCGATAAGAGAACCGATGCTGATTTGCCTGACAGAAATGATGACCTATGCTTTGAGGGCGGTATAAAATCCTACGTTGAGTTTTTACTTAACGGTATGAAAAAGGATAAGTTAAGTAAGGATGTAATCTATCTTTCAGCTAATGACGGTGACAGTACGGCTGAAATAGCACTTTTATGGTCAACAGCATATGACAATAAAATAATATCCTTTGCAAACACACTTCATACTATTGACGGCGGTACTCATGAGCAGGGCTTCCGTCAAAGCCTTGCAAATGTAGTAAATAAATATGCCTTTGACTTTAAAAAGCTTAAAGAGGGTAATGCAAGACTAAAGGGTGAGGATATTTTAGAGGGTGTAGTAGCTGTAGTTTCCGTAAAGTTTGCTGATGCGCAGTTTGAAAGCCAGACAAAGGCAAAGCTTGGTAATACCTCTATAGGAAAGCTTGTAAGAGACCTTGTAAATGAAAAGCTTTATCAGTACTTAGAGGAAAATCCTGACGATGCAAAGATAATAATAGATAAGGCTATCGCCGCATCAAATGCACGTGAGGCGGCGCAGAAAGCAAGAGATGCTTCCCGAAACAAAGCAGGCATCGGCGGAAAGACGAGAATGCCCGAAAAATTAACCGACTGTATATCCGACGACCCTACAAAGACCGAAATATTTATAGTTGAGGGAGACAGTGCAGGCGGCTCGGCAGTTGAGGGCAGAAACAGTACTTATCAGGCAATACTTCCTTTGTGGGGTAAAATGCTCAACGTTGAAAAGGCAAGGGTTGACAAGGTTTACGGTAACGATAAATTAACACCTGTTATAGTCGCTCTTGGTACGGGAATTGCAGAAAACTTTGATATAAACAAGCTCCGTTACGATAAAATCGTTATCATGGCGGATGCCGACGTTGATGGTAGCCACATAAGAACTCTGCTTTTGACCTTCTTTTTCCGTTATATGCCTCAGCTTATTGAGACAGGTCATATTTATCTCGCTCAACCTCCACTTTACAGAGTTGCAAAGGGTAAGAGATATTTTGATGCCTTTACCGACGAGGAAAAGGACAGATATATAGAGGAATTAGGCGGCAATGTTGACGTTCAGCGTTATAAGGGTCTTGGTGAGATGAACCCCGAACAGCTTTGGGAAACCACTTTAGACCCCGAACACAGAATAATGCTTCAGGTTACTATGGAGGATGCCGCTTTGGCAGACGAGACCTTTACCATGCTTATGGGTGAGGAAGTTGAACCGAGACGTAGATTTATAGAGGAAAACGCAATCTACGCTACAGATTTGGATATTTAAGGAGGGATAGAAAATGGCTAAGCAGGAAAATGTATATTGGCCCAGTAGCGAGGAGACCAATATTCAACCTATAGAAATAGTAGATGAAATAAGAAACAGTATGCTACAGTATTCAATGTCTGTACTGGTAGGCCGTGCTATCCCTGATGTAAGGGACGGCTTAAAGCCTGTTCACAGAAGAATACTTTACACCATGTACGAAAACGGACTGACCCCCGATAAGGCATACCGTAAGTGTGCAGACACGGTAGGTTCGGTACTTGGTAGATACCATCCCCACGGTGACGCCAGCGTTTACGATGCTATGGTACGTATGGCGCAGGATTTTTCACTCCGTTATCCGCTTATTGACGGTCACGGAAACTTCGGTAATATTGACGGCTATCCTGCCGCTGCATACCGATACACAGAGTCAAGAATGAACCGTTTGTCCCTCCATATGCTGGATGATATTGACAAGGAAACGGTAGATTTTACACCTAACTATGATAACCGTCTGCAAGAGCCCGAGGTACTTCCCGTAAGATTTCCTCAGCTTCTTGTTAACGGTTCGTCGGGTATAGCGGTAGGTATGGCTACCGAAATTCCGCCTCATAATTTAGGCGAGGTTATTGACGGTATGTGCTGTCTTATAGATAACCCCGAGGCAGAATTAAACGATATTTGCCAGTATATTAAGGGACCCGACTTCCCCACAGGCGGTATAATTATGGGTAGAAGCGGTATCCGTGCCGCATATGCTACGGGTAAGGGTAAGATAGTTGTCCGTGGTAAAGCCGAAATTGAGGAAGTTAAAAACGGCAAATTCCGTATAGTTATTACCGAAATTCCATACAAGGTAAGAAAAAAAGAGCTTGTTAAAACTATTTACGATTTGGCGGCTGATAAGCGTATTGAGGGTATTGACGATGTTGTTGACTACTCCTCTAAGCGTGACGGCGGTATAAGAATTATAGTAGATTTAAAGAAGGATGCTAATCCGCAGGTAGTGCTTAATAAGCTTTACAGATTTACTCCCTTGCAGTCTACCTTTGGTGCAATTCTTTTGGCTATAGTCGGCGGCAAGCCTCAGGTGCTTACCTTAAAAGATATGCTCCAGAACTGCATTGATTTCCAATGTGAAATCATAGAGCGCCGTACTGCTTACGATAAGCGCAAGGCAGAGGAAAGAGCTCACATTTTAGAGGGCTTGAAAATTGCACTTGATTTTATTGATGAAGTTATTAACATAATCCGTTCCAGCAAGACTATTCCCGAAAGTAAGGAAGCTTTGTCAGAGCGTTTCGGTCTTGACGATGTTCAGACTACCGCAATCGTTCAGATGCAGTTAGGTAAGTTAGCAGGCTTGGAAAAGCAGAAAATTCTTGACGAATTAGAGGAAAAGCTTGCCTTTATCCGTGAATGTGAGGCAATCCTCTCAAGTCACGAAAGAATCCTTGACATTGTTAAGACAGAGGCTTTAAATCTGCGTGATAAGTTCTCTGATGACAGACGTACCGAAATTACCGACGTTGCAGGTGAGGTTGATATTGAGGACCTTATCCCTGAGGAGGAATGTGTACTCACCAAAACCGTTAACGGTTATATTAAGCGTTTGCCTGCCGATACCTATAATGTTCAGCACCGTGGTGGCAGAGGTATAACGGGTATGACCACCCGTGAAGAGGATACGGTGGAGAATATGTTTGTATGCTCCTCCCACGATTATATTATGCTGTTCTCCAATCTTGGCAGAATGTACCGCATTAAGGCTTACGAAATACCCGAGGGCAGCCGTACAAGTAAGGGTATGAACCTTGTAAATATACTTCCCCTTATGGCTGATGAGAAAATTACCATTATTTTGCCTGCAAGTGAGCTTGACGAGGAAAAATACATTGCGATGGTAACCAAAAAGGGTATAATTAAGCGTACTAAGGTATCTGAATTTAGAAATACTCGCAAGAGCGGTATTATTGCTATCTCTATTGATAATGACGACGAATTAGGCTTTGTACGTATGACCGACGGTAACCAAAACTTGTTTGTAGCTACACGTGACGGACTTGCAATTCAGTTTAAGGAAAGTGATGTCCGTGCAATGGGTAGAAATGCCCGTGGAGTAAGGGCTATCAATATGCGTGAGGGCGACTGCGTAATAGATATGGCTATTACGGATGAAAATACAAGAATTTTAACCGTAACCGAGACAGGCTACGGCAGAATAAGCAATATTTCCGATTACCGTTTGCAGTCCAGAGGCGGTAAGGGTCTTACCAACTACCGCACCGAAAAATACGGTAAGGTAGCGGCAACAATTCCGGTAAGCGACAATGACGATATAATTATGATAGCATCAAACGGTATCATAATCCGTATTTTCAGCGGTGATATTTCCACCTTTAACCGTCCCGCAAAGGGTGTTCGTGTAATGCGTGTGGCAGAGGGTGAAAAGATATTGTCGGTAGCTCTTGCGGAACACAATGCCGAGGAGGTTAACGATAAACCCGAGGAGGCTGAGCCGGATGCCGGTGAAGCAACCGAGACCCCCGAGGAAATCGCTCAGGCTAATGAGGCACCCGAAGCTGAGGAATAATTTGCGGTAGATTATTATAAAGGATAAAATCTATATTTATGCAAGAAAATAATATTTTTGAAAATGAGAATACTTCAGGGGAAAATTCCTCCCCTGAAGTAAAAGAAATTCCTGAAACAGCAGGTGTAGTTGTACCTAATGTTAATTATGTGCAATATATACCCTACGGCTTTACACCAAAAACCTTTGAGGAAAAGCAGGGTATCAGAAAAGCGGCAAATGTAATGTCTATTTCATTGCTTTTAATGCTGGGAATATCCTTATTGTGGAGCTTTGTATATATTTTTGTAATGCTTGGGTTGGGATTTTCCTATGAAAAAGCAGTCGGGATTTTAGAAGACCCGGCAATTTTGCAGGTATTGCAGATAGTACTTTCAGCATTTTTGTTTACGGTGCCCTTTATTATTGTATATAAAATAGGGCGCTACCGAATAAGTGATTTAGTACCTTTTGAAAAGCCTGCAAAGGGTGATTTTCTGCCATTGTTTTTGTTGGGAGTCTCCTTTTGTTCCTTTGCTAATATTGCCGTTTCTTATGCAGGTGCTATTTTTGAGGCATTCGGCATAAACTATGAGGTAGATTACGGTGAGAACCCCGAAGGCTTTTTCGGGTTTATGCTCTCACTTATTGCTACGGTTATTGTGCCGGCTCTTGTAGAGGAATTTGCCTGCCGAGGTCTGCTTTTAGGGTCACTTAGAAAATTTGGAGACGGTTTTGCGGTACTGGTATCGGCTATAATGTTTGGTATTATGCACGGCAATTTCGAGCAAATGCCCTTTGCCTTTTTGGTTGGTTTAGTTTTAGGATTTATAACTGTTAAAAGTGGTACTATTTGGATAGCGGCGGCAGTACACGGCTTTAATAACTTTATTTCGGTATTTTTCGATTATTTTATGGACGGTTTTTCCATGCTGGTTCAGAATATAAGCTATCTTATATTCCTTTCATTTAGCCTTTTGGTTGGAATTTTAGGTATTTGTCTTTTAAGAAAAAGGGACAGCGAATTTTTTAAATTCACCCCATCGGATACCGAAACAGGGGAAAAACGCAAATACAAATTATTTTTCACTACTCCCTTAGTGATAATATTTATTATTATATCTGTTTTAGAGTCCTTAGTTTATCTATCTAAAAATTTTTTTGAGGAGGAATTTTTAATGTACAATTACGATTCAGTAGCAGCAGGTATTACAACATTTATAGGTATTTATCTTATTGTTATGCTTTTTGCCTGCGGTGTGTCCTTGGTGCTCTATATTTTACAGGGTGTTGGTCTTTATGAAATGGGTAAAAGACTGAACCTCAATAACCCTTGGCTTTCCTTTGTTCCCTTTGCTAATGTTTACGCTTTAGGCAGAATTGCTCAAAGATATATAAAGCGTGACGGTACACAATCTGCTAAATTCAGCGTAATTTTATTAGCCCTTTATATAGCTGAAATCGTACTTTTGATAGCTTTCTTCATATTTTTCTTTGTTGCAATATTTGCGGTAATTGCCAATGCTGAGCTGGCGGTTGAAACTGAGAGCGAAATGGTAATGAGTATGTTCGCATCCTTTATCCCCGTAATTATTTTCTACTTCCTTTTAATGGCTGTGGCGATCACCTATTCGGTTACATATTATGTAGCTCTTTGGAGAGTTTTTGCTATCTACAACAACAGCAATGCAACCCTTTATCTTGTGCTTTCAATATTCTTTAGCTTCTTAGCTCCCATATTCCTTTTCGTTTTAAGAAAGAATAACCCTGCTTTTGATTATGCGACAAGAATGGGCTTTCCTGTAATAATGCCCGAGGCTCAGCCTGTAGAGCAACCTACAAATCAGGAGTAAAAAAAATCGGCTGTCGCAAAGAGCGTCAGCCGTTCTTTATTAAATTATGGATAAAAAATTTATGTACGAAGCCTTGAACCTTGCCCACGAAGCTTATGCCGAGGGGGAAGTACCGGTAGGGGCAGTAATTGTGAAAGACGGTAAAATTATAGCAACGGGCAGAAATATGCGTGAGAAAAAGCAGAACGCATTATCCCATGCAGAAATTGAGGCTATAAACAACGCTTGCAAAGAACTCGGTAGCTGGCGGCTGGATGATTGCGAAATGTATGTCACCTTAGAGCCCTGCCCAATGTGTACGGGCGCTATTATAAACGCAAGAATTAAAACTCTGATTTTCGGAGCTTATGACAGTAGGGCAGGAAGTATTGACAGCGTTATAAATCTTTGCGACTATCCTTATAACCACAAGCCTGAAATTTACGGTGGAATTTGTGAGGATGAATGTCTTAGTATAATTAAAAAATTTTTTGAAAATTTACGCTGAAAAACGCTGTCTGTAATCGAATAGAAATTATTTTAATTACCGTAGAGTAATTAAAAATAAACTGATTGGCTGAAAAAGAGTTTTAACAAAATAAATGTATTTTAATTATATATTTTGACAATTTACCGACCTAAATAATGCAATATTTCCTCCTTTTCAATGACACCTAATATGATAAGTAAAATAAAGTAAATCGGCAGACTTAATACACATAAAAGTATTATGTAAACCAAATTATTTTGCGCCGATATTCCCCAAACCAAAAGGTTGCTTAAAATGGTGACACAAAAAGCCGACAGTACAGGCAGTATTATTTCCTTTATTGGTTTGAGTGTAGCTCCGCTTATTTTCATAAGTCTGCCTACATTCAAAAAGCAGGTAAGGAAATTTGAAAAATACATTATTCCTATGAAGCCGTAAAGTCCCGTTTTGGGTAATAAAAAAATTATCAGCACTATTCGCATAAGTGAATCCGAAACGGCGGTGCGGAATGAAAATACCTGCTGGTCAAGCCCTTTTAAAATACCGTCGGATATACTGTCAAGATACATTAAGGGCACTATAGGTGACAAGGCTTTCAGTAAAAATCCTACATCATCGCTTTTATATATTAACATTCCTATTTGTTCCCCTGCAACATAAAAAATTGCGGCAAATATAAAGGAAATTACGGCGGTAAGCTTTAAAATGTTTCCTGTAGCGGTTTTTACAAGTCGGCTTTGGTTTTTAGCCGCCGCCTCGGACATTTCAGGTATTAAAAGTGTAGACACCGAATTAAGTATCGCCGATGGAAAAAAGAGTATCGGCAGAGCCATTCCCTTTATCATACCGAATTGAGATAGGGCTTTATCACCGCAAAAGGCATATTTTGAAAGACTTTTGGGTACTAAAATGTTTTCTGCGGTGCGAAGTGCGGTATTCAAGTATCTGCCTGAGGTTATGGGAAGCGCTATATGTGTGATTTTTCTTACTATGCCATAGGGAGGACGTTTTCTGCCGTTCAAATTGTTAAGTCCTTTTTTGGAGCTTAAGTATATAAGATAAAGCATAATGCAGGCCAGTATTTCAGCGGCAACATCCCCTGTAATTACGGCGGCACAGCAGAATTCAAGCCCTTTGGCGGCAAATTTTGTTACCAATACCACAACTAAAATAATGCGTACTGCCTGTTCGAATATCTGGGATACTGCATTTGGTGTGGCGCTTCTGCGGGCTATAAAATAACCTCTGAGACAGGAGGTTATTCCCATAAACGGTAGGGAAAGAGGTAAAATTTTAACGGCAGTAACGGCACGGGCATCCCCTAAAAGCTTTACGGCTATAAAATCTGCACCAAGCCATATTATTCCCACAGTTATAAAGGCAATAATCAATGTAAGCTGCATAGACCGTCTTAAAATTTTAAGTGTACCTTTTTTACTTCCCAGAGCGGTTTCCTCTGCAATAAGTCGGGTGACGGCAGTACTTATTCCGCTTGTAGCAAAGGTGGAGGCTAATACATAAACCGAAAATACCAGCTGGTAAAGACCTATACACTCGCTGCCTACAAGTGCGGCAAGCCAGACCTTAAATATAATTCCCGCAAAGCGCAAAATCAGCGAGGAAACAGTCAAAATCAATGCGTTTTTAATAAAAATCGTCTTTTTCACGGTAAACACCCCATATATATGTATGAAAGAAATTTACCGTTAATGAAATAAAGTAAGGTGAAAATTAAATGAATTCCCCTTTAGCGGACAGAATAAGACCTAAAAAAATTGAGGATGTAGCAGGACAAAAGCATCTTTTATCGGAGGGTAAGGTTCTCAGACGTATAATCGAGTCGGAAAATCTGCCTAATTTGATTTTTTACGGACCTTCGGGTGTAGGTAAAACCACCGTTGCCAATATAATTGCCGAAAATTGCGGCAAAAAGCTGTATTATTTAAATGCTACTACCGCCTCCACCGCCGATATCAAGGACATAATAAACAATATCGGTACAATTGAGGCAAGCGGTGGAATTTTGCTATATCTTGACGAAATACAGTATTTCAATAAAAAACAACAGCAGATTTTGCTTTCCTATATAGAAAACGGTGATATTACCCTTATTGCCTCCACCACCGAAAACCCATATTTTTATGTTTATTCGGCGATTTTGAGCCGCTCTACGGTGTTTGAGTTTAAAACCCTTTCTGCATCTGACATTGCCGAGGTTATAAACCGTGGAGTTAGGCTTGTTGCAGAGGAAAAGAAGAAAAATGTCGAAATTAGTCCCGAAGCCGTCTCAAAAATGGCAGCTGCGGCGGCAGGGGATGTGCGAAAAGCCCTTAATATGTTAGAGCTTTGTGTTATGACAGGCGAAACCGAGGAGATAATTGCTATTCCTGATGAGAGGGTAGAGGAAATTTTAGCCTCTAACGCTGTGCGGTATGACCGTGAGGGCGACCAGCATTACGATATTATATCTGCATATCAAAAATCCATGCGAGGCTCCGACCCTGATGCGGCGGTGTACTATTTAGGCAGACTTTTAGCCGCAGGTGACCTGCCAAGTGCCTGTAGGAGACTTCTTGTCTGCGCTAATGAGGATGTGGGGCTTGCCTATCCGCAGATAATCGCCATTGTAAAGGCGGCGGTAGATACCGCTATGATGGTAGGTCTGCCTGAAGCCAGAATTCCTTTAGCCAATGCGGTTATTTTGGTTGCAACCTCGCCTAAATCTAACTCGGCTTACATGGCAATAAACTCTGCTATGAAGGA
>JAFUOL010000049.1 GCA_017481865.1 Clostridia bacterium
AACCTTTTAATTTTGCTTAAATTTCAGAATCGAAATCCTTACCGCAGACCGCCGCAACGGTCATAAACATTGTTTTAATGTCGCCAAAAAAGCTGAATTTTTTTATAGCATCGAGGTTGTACTTCATTTTCTCGGGCAGAATGTCGTTAATATAAACACTGTCAACATCCTCTGCTTTATCAAGCAGCTCACTTTCGTCCTTATAAAATATGCTGGCCTTTGAGGTTACTCCCGCAGGCAGCAATAAGGTTGCGAGCATTTCATTTGTGTAAGCCTGGACATATTTGGGCACCTCGGGTCTTGTTCCTACAAAGGTCATAGTACCCCTGAAAACGTCTATAAGCTGACAAAGCTCATCAAGACGGCTTTTGCGTATAAGCTTTCCTATACGGGTGATACGGCTGTCATTACTGACGGTGACCTGTGAGCCCTGCTTGTCCGCATTCTGCACCATAGTACGGAATTTAAAAATGCGAAACTGCTTACCGTACTGGGTTACCCTTACCTGACGGTAGAAAACCGGTCCCTTTGAGTCTAACTTAATAGCTATAGCAAGTACAAGAAAAATCGGGCTTGAAATTATAAGCAAAATCATGGAAACTACAATATCGAATACCCTTTTAAATAAAAGGCTTACTTTTTTATTGCTTAAAATTCGGTAGTATTCCTCTATTGTTTCTGTTTTAAATTCCTCGGGCAAATCGTCCCATTTTTTAAGTATCATTTCAGGTACTCACCAACAATTGCTTTGTAGTTTTCGATTATATAATCTACCTCTTCGTCAGTAAGGCAGGTATGAAGCGGTAGGGTAATCTCATTAACAAAATGCGCATAAGCATTGGGATAATCTTTAATATCAAATCCGAGATTTTTATAGGCTGTAAGCATCGGTAAGGGCTTATAATGAACGTTACATACTATTCCCTGCTCTGCCATTTTAATAATTATCTCGTTACGCTGTTCAGGCGTAATATTCGGCACACGGGTAATATAAAGATGACCCGACGAGGTATGGTTTTCGGTATAATGGGGCAGTACCTCAATACCCATAGGCTTAAAAGCAGCATCATAACGGGAAATAATTTCGGCTCTGCGTTTAAGCATAGCATCGTAACGCTTCATTTGTCCCAAACCCATAGCGGCGGCGATATCGGTCATGTTGCACTTATACCACGGACCCAAAACATCATACTCCCAAGCGCCAATTTGAGTTTTAGATAGTGCATCCTTTGATTGACCGTGCAGGCTTAAAAGCTGGAGTTTTTTGTAGATAGCCTCATCGTCAACACCCTCTATTGTATTCCATGTCAAGGCGCCGCCCTCGGCAGTAGTAAGGTTTTTAACGGCATGAAAAGAAAAGGAAGAAAAGTCGGCAATACTGCCTACAGGCTTGTCCCCTACCTTAGCACCGAAGGCATGAGCGGTATCTGCCATAACGGCTACCCTGCCTAAAGCCCTTTGCATATCATTAGAGGGCTTAAATAAAGCCTTTTTCTTATTTACAATATCGAAAATGCGGTCATAATTGCAGGGAACACCGCCTAAATCCACAGGTATAATTGCCTTGGTATTTTCAGTTATGGCGGTCTCTAATTTATCATAATCCATTTGGAAGTTATCTTTTGCAATATCAACAAGAACTAATTTTGCTCCCACATGAGCTACAACAGATGCAGATGCGGTATAGGTATAAGCGGTGACGATAACCTCGTCACCCTCACCGATACCCATAACCCTTAAAGCCATTTCGGCACAAGCAGTCTGGGAATTTAAGCAAACGCACTTGTTTACACCTACATATTCTGCTATCCTGCGTTCAAGCTCCTTAGTGCGGGGACCGGTAGTTATCCAACCCGATTTGAGAGCCTCTACTACTTCATTTATTTCGGTTTCGGAAATATCCGGAGGGGAAAACGGAATTTTCATATTTGACATTTTAATTTACACCTCTAAAGTGAGCTGAATTATTATAATGGAAAACATTACATGCTGTATGTCCGCCATTATTCTATCACATTATTCGCAAAAAAGCAATAGATAATAATGCCGCCGCACTAAGTGCGACGGCTGTTCTAAAGTCTTTTATCTGTCCCTTATAGCGTCTATAGGGCGTTTGGAGGCTATTCTCTTAACCGGCAGATAGCTTGCCACAAAGGCAACTAACAGGCTTACTGCAAATAATAGAAGTATCTGTCTTAAATTAAAGGTGAGAATAGTTATGAGTATTCCAAGCTGATTTCTTATAACATAATTGATTATAAAGGTAATTACGCCTACTCCTATGGAGGATAACAAGAAGTTTATCATAGCAATAATAAAGCTTTCGGCAAAGAAAATTCTAAAAACGTCGTTACTTCTGGAGCCTATAGCCCTTAAAATACCTATTTCCTGCTTTTTGTAGGAAATACTTGTACCTATAAAGTTAGCAAGCATTAAAGCGGCAAAGGCGGCAAAGCCGAGACCTACCCACAGGAAAATCGATGCTAACTCATTTAAGACCTCGTTTACTGAATCAAGCTCATAGGTTACGGAATTCTGTATAGGGTAGCGGACGTTGCTGTCCTCTCTGTAGCAGTAGCTTACAAGGTTTTTAACATCTGCCTTTTCTGTAGGCATTGCGCCTACACAGAAGGAATAGTAGCTGTCAGCGCCGTCGGTAAATTTATTGTAAAGACTGTCGCTGCAAACAACGGTAGAGCCTAATTTGGTTTTTTCGGAGTCGAATACTATAAAGCCAACTATTTTGTAGCCGTCTACCATATTATCCTCATGGTTATCGTCTGCAAAAAGATATTCCCAAGCTCCAAGGTAGGTAGAATTCTTGAAAAGCTCTTTACATCTTTCTTCCTCGCTTTCGTAAGCGCCGTCAATATAGGAATAAATACAGTCGGTGGTAGCTATAATTTCCTTTTCACCAAGGGTTGTCTTTTCTCCGTCAAGCCAAACGATTGTTTCTTTTTTAACATCGCTTAAACGGGCAAGATACTGTGAATCTATGTCGCAATTTTCTGAACTAAAGCTTATATAGCCCTCGGTAATGGAGGCGATATCGGGTCGTTCGGATATCATTTTACTTACATAACCCTCACCCGTCATAATAACTCCCGCATAGGAATACCTTGAAGCAAAGTCAAATTCGCTGAAAAGGACGTAATCTACAAGCTGTTCCGCCTTAGTTTGGTTTTCCTTTTTTTCTGCAAGAGAAACATATCTGTCCAAATCAAAATTGGTATCAATTACAGCGGTAATTTCATACTTAACACCGTTTAATTGTAGGGTTTTGCCTATAATGTTGGCAAAGCTTTTTATTTCCTCGTATTTGTTTGTCACCGTACCGTCAGCGGCGGTAACGGTAGAGCCGTCGGTATATTTGGTCTTTTTGAAAACCTCAAAGATATATTCGCTTATTGCAATTTCATTTTTAGAGCCGTCTGGCAGGCGACCGCTTAACAGCTTAAAGCCCATATTTTTAATAGTTTCCTCGTTTATTTCAGCAAAGCCCGAAAAATAGGTGTTGTAAATTTCAAAATTGGTTTCGGTGGTTTTAGCCTCCCCATCAATATGATTTGTAAAGGAAAGGTCGCCGTTTACGGGACAGTATACACCATGCATATCAACACCTGTGTTTTCCTTTAGCGTCTTTAAATCGGTATCGGAAAGATAATAACCGTATTCTCTCCAATAGCTGTAGTTTCCGTCCACAATTTTCTTAGCCTTTGCAGAGGCTGCGTATACAACCTTAGAATCCACAAGGGAGTTAGTGCAGGTTTCAATATGGTTGTAAGCACTAAAGGTATCCGCAAGACCGAAAAGGCCGAAAGAAATACAGGAAAGAAGGATAGTAATAACAAGCCTTATTTTCTTGTATTTAAGACTGCTGCCGCCAATTTTAAAGGCATTTTTTAGGGGTAATTTAGATTTTATAAGCTTAAAGCTTGAACCGTCCTGACTCTTGATTTTTGAAACATCTGTAGCGGAAAACTTTCTGCCTATAGCCGAAGTGAGCTTTAATTTAGCCCCCGAGGACAGCTTATCTATATATTCGTTTATAGCATTTCGGTCGTCCTCGGTCAAATGGTAGGCTTCAGGAATTTCTATTATCTCCCCGTCAAATACGAGACCGTCATTTTTCAAAGCAGTATTTTCGCCTGTAGCCTCAACATCGCTTATAACTACACCGTCTGCAAGCTCAATAATACGGTCGGCATAGCTTTCGGCAAATTCCCTGTCGTGAGATACTACTATTACAAGCTTTTCCTTTGACAGCTTTTTAAGGGTATCAAAAATCTGCTTGCCTGTGTTGGAGTCAAGGGCTCCTGTAGGCTCGTCAGCCATTATAATTTGCGGATTTTTAACCAAGGCTCTGGCTATGGCTACACGCTGTTTCTGTCCGCCCGAAAGCTCGTTAGGCTTGCGGGAGCCGTAGCCTTCCAAATCAACCTGCTTTAAAATATCGTTTATTTCATTATCCGAGGCTTTGCGTCCCTGAAGTTCAATTGCAAGGGCAATGTTAGCACCTACCGTAAACTCATCCAGTACGTTATATTCCTGAAATATAAAGCCTACATAGGTATTGCGGTAGGAGTCGAAATGCTTTTGCTTGAAGTCTTTAGAGGAAACACCTTTAATTATTATCTCGCCGTCGTTGTAGCAGTCAAGTCCGCCTAAAACATTCAAAAGAGTGGATTTACCGCTGCCCGATTTACCCAAAAGGAATACCATTCCTTTTTCGGGGAATTTAAGACTTACTTTATTAAGCGCCATTACGGGCACGCCCTTTTTAGGCTTATAAATTTTAACTAATTCTCTGGTTTCTAACATTTTTATCCTCCTTAGTTCTTTTACGGGATATAAAATTATAGCAAAGCAGTCCCAAACCGCTAAGCAAAAGTGTAGCGGAAAAAACTACTATTGCCAAGGTGTATTTGGTAGTGCCTAAGGCACTGCCGCCTACGGTTGAGGTTATAACCGAGGGTAGCCTCGCTATAGACACCAACAGCAAATAGTGAGAAAGCTTGATATCTGTAAGACCTATAAAATAGGTAATAAGGTCCTTAGGCGTTCCGGGCAGAAAGAAAATAAGGAATATTATAAAGCCTAACCTTTTCTCATTTTGCAGAAATTTAAGGCTTTTAATTTTCTCTATTGTAAAGAAAATTTCCGCAAATCTTACACCGAAGCGTCTTACCAGTAAAAAAGTAAGCATACTGCCGAGGGTTATTCCTATTACACAAAGCAATGTACCCTCTACTGCTCCGAAAGCATAGCCTGCACCGATTTCCAAGGGTTCACCTGGGACAAAAGCAATTATCACCTGAAAAGCCGTCATGCCGATAAAGCATATTTTGCCTAAAATTCCATGGGCATCTACCCAAGAACGGAATTTTTCGGGCTCCTCAACGAACCTAATCATAGGTCTGCCGATAAACCATGTAACTGCGGCGCAGAAGCCAACAAACAGCAGTATTACTATAACACTTAATACTTTCTTTTGTTTGAGGGTTAAATTTTCTCTTTTAAATTTAATATTCATCTAACTTTTCCTTGACATTATTTTTTAAATTTTCCCATTCGTCCTCATTTTCAACATAATATTTGGGACAAATTTTTCCTGTAATATCATAATGCCTTATAATGTCCGTTTCGTCAAGAGAAATTTCGTTACCGAGCCACGCCGTAAGCTTTGCTACCGACTCATAGGTGCTCTCATTAAATTTGCCCGTTTCGTCGGGGTGGCAGACTTCTATTGAAATAGTATCCTTATTCCGCTCGTTACTTGCCGCCGACCTTTCATAAAGGGGTACACACTGAATTATCTCCCCCTCAAGTCCCACAACAAAGTGCGAGCTCACCGAGGTATCAAGCTTATTGAAATAATCCCTGTTATTTTGGGCTGTAGTTTTGGGATTGCCTACGTAATGTATAACAATATTTTTAATATCCTTAAGCTTCATGCCCGTCCTGGCGGTGTTGTGCTTGGAAATAAGCTGTACATCTACCCAGTCGGGAAGGGTGAGTTCAAGCGCCTTTTCCACCTTTTTGGAGATACCGTCCCCGTAAATTCCCGATATAATATCCGATTTGTAGATTTCGGGATTAAAAAAACCATACACCATAACACCGCAGTAGGTTAATGAGACCACCATAACCACCGCCAAGAAGCACATAAACCATCTTCTTAATACGATTTTACGTCTCCGCTTTTTTCTGCGGGCGTTAAATACCGCCCGCTCGTCATAATTATTTCCTGACATTTTAAAGCCTCAATTTCTAACTAATTATAGGGAATTCAAGCGTCACCTTGAAAAGGTCGCCGTCTACATCTAAAGCCATATTTCCGTTTTGCAGCTCCACAAGGCTTTTTGCAATGGAAAGACCCAGTCCGCTGTCCTCGGTATTACGGGAGCTGTCCCCGCGAACAAAGCGCTCCATAAGCTCATCTGGGGAAACATTAAGCTCATACTTTGAAATATTGCGGAAGGTTATTACGGCTTTATCCCCTACCGCCTTAACATCGAGGTATACCCTCGTTCCTGCCATCGCATATTTGCAGACATTGTTCATAAGATTATCAAACACTCTCCACAAATGCCGCCCGTCCGCCATAATTCTTATAGGGCTTTCGGGTATGTTGACTATGGGTGTAACGCCTGATTTTTCCAGTCTGTCCTCAAATTCGCCTACTGTCTGGGTCAGCAGTACACCCACGTCACAGGGCATAAGGTTTACAGAGAGATTTCCCGTAGAGGCTTTAGATGCCTCTACCAAATCCTCAACTAATTTTTTAAGTCTTGAGGACTGCCTATCCAATACTTCTATATAGCTGTTTACGGTTTCGTTATCGCAATCCTCTTTCTTTATTAAATCAACATAATTTACAATTGAGGTCAAGGGAGTTTTAATATCGTGAGAGACGTTGGTTATAAGCTCGGTTTTAAAATGCTCACTTCTCATTCGCTCGTTTACGGCAGACTGCAAGCCGTCGTTAATATTGTTAAGACTTTCACTAAAGCTTTTAAAATCGCCTATCATATATTTGGTATCAATTTTATGTTCAAGCTGACCCCCTGCTATCTTCTCGCCGCCCTGCTTTATTTTTTGCATTACTGCGGCTAAATAAAGGGATATCAGAATAAAGCCAATATTGGCACAAATAAGGAAAAATACCCAAAATCCCATTATATCCCAATAACTATTAGCAAATAAAACAATTACTATCAGCTCTAAAATCATCAGTACCGCAATTACTATACCCGTTTTATAGGTAAGCTTAAGATTTGATACAGAGTAATTCACCCAATTTATGAACTTTTTAATAATCTTATAAGCAAAAGCCAAAACACGGTAAATAAGGGTGTTTTTGATAAGCGTTCTTGTCTTTACCCTTGTAGCAAAGCTTAAGGTATAACCGAGTGCTAAAAAGTAATCTACCGTTCCCACAAGAAAAACTATTACAAATGCCATTGCCAAATCATTGACAGAGTCTATCATAGCAATGCTTAATATTGCCGCCCCTACTATAAAAGCGGTATAAATATCGAACGGAATTTTATCAAGGTAATTTAGCCTTATTACACCGCCCTGCTTATGCCCTGCCGCACAGTATAGGTAGCACAGTAGGGTTATAGCCAATATAAGGGAAATTAGCATTATAATAATAACTGCAAATTTTAAATTGTACCCCAACTCTACTATTTTCAGCATCACCGAAAACAAGTCGCTTTTAGTCATATTTTCGGCTACATATACCTTAACGTTTGAAACATGGGTTTCCGTTGTGCTCCAAATTTCCTCCCCGTACTCATTGTAGCCAGCCAAATAATCATGATATTCATAATATTCGCTTTCGGCTGTGGCTATATAGGGTGCACCCTCGTAGTTTGTATCGGTCACCTCGCCCGTTTCAGGGTCGATTATTTCATACCATACGTTTTTATCCGAATAATAGCTTTCTAAACTGCCTTTTCCCCAGTGAAGCATATTTTCTACATGGTAGGCTTCGTCCTGCGCCATATCGGTCATTATTTCGGTTTTTACAGTATCCACACTGCTGAAATAAAACTTATAGTATCCCATAATTACCGTAGCCAGACAAGAGACTGCCAACACTAACACACAAACGTATGACAGTATAACGGCGGTGATTTTAGCCGCAAGGCTTTCAGTAAGCCGTATTTTCATAAAGCTGCTCCTTTACTACTGTATATCTGTACCGTCGGATCTTTTTAACTTTCTCTTAATTGCAGGCACAGCAAATATAATAAGCGCTAAGCCTGAAATTACACCTGCAACAATATTTACCGCTACCTTTTTGCTTATTTTCTTTGCTTTCATTTTAAACTCCCTTTTCTATTTTATATCCGTGCGCCCACACAACCTTTAAATATCTGGGCTCCGCAGGGTTGATTTCGATTTTCTCCCTTAAATGTCTTATATGTACCGCTACCGTGCTTTCAGCTCCGTATGCGGCATCGTTCCAGACACTTCGGTAAATTTCTTTCGGAGAGAGCACCTTTCCTTCGTTTTTCATAAGAAGCTTTAGTATTTCAAATTCTGTAGGTGTCAAAGAAATTTCCTCGCCGTCTACAGTTACACGCTTTGACGAATCGTTAAGCTCGATACCGCCTATTACATATCCGTCCTTTAAGGTAGATGCTAATCCTCCCAACTGCATAAACCGCCTTAACTGGGAGCGCACCCTTGCTATTACCTCTACGGGGTTAAAGGGCTTGGTTACATAATCGTCGGCTCCTACATTAAGTCCTAAAATCTTATCTGTATCCTCACTTTTAGC
>JAFUOL010000050.1 GCA_017481865.1 Clostridia bacterium
GAATTATTACTCCGACCACAAAACAAAGAATGATAGAGTTGGAGCAGACAAGAGATGAGATAAAATTAAAGCTCATCAAGGAAGAGATGAAGAAGCCCACAATCACGAAAGAGGGCTTAGTATTATGGCTCAGGCATATTCAGAACATGAGCTTAGAAACGAAGGAACACAAACAAAGACTAATCGACATTTTTGTAAACGCCGTATATCTTTACGACGACAAATTGGTCATAACATTTAATTATAAGGAAGCAAGCAAAACCGTCACTCTGAAAGAGGTAAACGGTTCGATTATAGAATGCTCAGGTGCACCATCTTACGAGGACAGACCTATAGGTTTGTCCTCGTTCTTTTTGTCCAAACGATAAAGGCTTTCCTTACCCTCAACCCTCTTAAAAAAGAATTACGCAAAGTAACATAAAAATTGTCCAAAAATTACATAACCACTTGGTAGCCAAAAACTAAAGGCTACTAAGTGGTCAAAATTTAATCATTGCTTCAGTGTACACCGTATTCCTCTAAAAGTTAATATTCTCAAGTCTTTTGTAAAAAAAGTTGGTTAGAGAAAAAAGAACTTTGCCATCAATGTCATAATCACAAGAAAAATCATATTGATAAGGGTGAACAGCAGAAAGTAACGCTTTGAGTGGTCGGGATAAAGTATGCGGAATTCGCTGAAAGTGATTAGGCTGGCAAGGGATGCAATGAGAGTGCCGGTTCCGCCTATGTTGACACCCAGAAGCAAAGAACGGTAATCAGCGGTAAAGCGAGACAACAGTATTGCAGAAGGCACATTGCTGATAGCCTGACAGGATAGTACCGATACCAGTAATGTATCCTTGGTTAAAATGGATGAAATGAAGGTATTTACAGCATCAATTCGTGCAAGATTTCCCGCAAAAACAAAGAAAAAGAAAAAGGTCCCCAGCAAAGGATAATCTACCATTTTCAGGGATTCTATGTCAACCGCTAACAGCACCGTTGGAATAATAATCAGTCCCAGCCAAAAAGGAATTACCCGAAATATTATAAGAATCGAAAAAGCAAACAAAATCAGATACAGCACCGTGCGGCGAATATTCAGCGTTTCCGGAAAAGCTTGGTCAATCGACAATTTCACCGGCTTCACAGGCAAGCACGCCGCTGACAGCAGTGAAATTGCAAGCAAAAATGGCGGAAACATAATTCCGCAAAATTCATCTGTGGGAATGTCGAAATAGGAATACAAATACAGGTTTTGCGGGTTGCCAAAGGGTGTGAGCATTCCACCCAGATTTGCGGAAATATTTTGCAGAATAAACAGATATGCCATATAAGCTTCTTTTTTTGTAGACGACAGAGCGAAATAACCCAGTGGCAGGAAAGTAATGAGAGCCATATCGTTGGCAATCAGCATTGAGCCCATAAAAGTGATACAAATAAGCATTAAAAACAGGCTACGGAGGTTTCCCGTGATAAGAACCAGACGTCTTGCCAAAATTGTGAAAAACTTTATGTTGCGAAGTGCACAGATTACCGCCAGAGTTAAGAATAAACACGACAGCGTTTTCCAATCGAAATAGGTAAAATATTCCGCATCAGGCGGAACAAAAAAGCAGGTAATCAGTGCGGCAAATGCAGCCACACAAAACACGAATTGTTTTTTTATAAAGCCCAAAACCGACATACAAGAAGCTCCTTTTTTATACATCCTGTAATAATAATCATCTGTGCGAACATTATAGCACAATCTTTAGGTTAAATCAATTATTCATTATTCATTGAAAATCCTGTCGAATGAATGATGAAAAATGAATAATGAACAACACAAAAATCCTGCCGACAATAATCGACAGGATTTTCGTTTTGGCCCGCCCGAAGGGATTCGAACCCCCGTTCTTCAGAATCGGAATCTGCTGCGTTATCCAGCTGCGCCACAGGCGGAAATATATTTTAAGTAAAAGTGAATAGTGAAAAAGTCAGGTATTCTGCAAAGCAGACAAAATATATTCATACCGCCTTTGGCGGTAACCTAACTAATTCACTATTACTTTTTCTAAGAATAATATTAAGCGATTGGCTTAATATTATTCGTCATAGCCGTTAGGGTTGTTTTTCTGCCAGCGCCAAGTATCCTCGCACATTTCGTCAATGCCGTACTTAGCTGTCCATCCGAGAACCTTTTCTGCCTTTTCGGCATCGGCGTAAACCTCGTCAGGGTCACCGGGACGGCGTGGGTCGATAACATAGGGAATATCAACTCCTGAAGCCTTTGCAAAAGCATCACGCAGCTGCAAAACGCTGGTGCCGTTACCGGTACCTAAGTTAAATGCCTCACAGCCCTTGTTAGCCAAAGCCCAGTCGATAGCTTTAACGTGACCTAAAGCCAAATCCACAACATGGATATAATCTCTTACACCCGTACCGTCAACAGTTTTGTAGTCGTTGCCGAAAACGTGAAGCTTTTCGAGCTTTCCTACCGCTACTTGGGATATGTAGGGCATAAGGTTGTTAGGAATACCCTTCGGATCCTCACCGATAAGACCGCTCTTATGAGCACCGATGGGATTAAAGTAACGAAGCAGAGCTATGCACCAATCCTTGTCAGCAACATAAAGGTCACGGAGTATTTCCTCAATAAACAGCTTAGTTCTGCCATAGGGGTTGATAGCGCCTAAAGGCATTCCCTCTCTTAAAGGCATTTCGGTAGCAACACCGTAAACTGTAGCAGATGAGGAGAAAACAATTTTCTTAACCCCGAACTCGTTCATAACCTCAAGCAAGGCAATGGTATTTTGCAGGTTGTTATCGTAATACATAATAGGCTCTCTTACCGATTCACCTACCGCCTTTAGACCTGCGAAATGGATAACCGCCTCAACTTTATTTTCGGTAAAAATTTTACGCAATGCCGCTTTGTCACGGACATCCTCCTTATAAAATTTCACCGGCATACCCGTGATTTTTTCAACTCTTTTTAAGGATTCACTGCTACTGTTATCAAGATTATCAACTACAACAACATCGTATCCCGCATTCTGCATTTCAATGCAAGTATGACTGCCGATATAACCGGCACCGCCTGTTACAAGTATAGACATAACAAGACCTCCTAACCTTACTAATTTTATAACATACATAAGATTTTGTCAAGCAATGGAAATCTGTTTTTTGTAATTTGCGTAAAGGTAAAAAGATTTAATTAGATAGGCAGACATTTCATCTTTGCTTTTTACACCCGATTTAATAAAAAATAAATATAAATCACTTTCCGACAGTAAAAGATTATTACGAATCCAAGTGCCTAAACCTAAATGATAATCGGATAAATCTGCAAAATTGCTTGAACGAAATGTTTTAATATCTTCGCCCAGCACCGCTTCTATTAGACAAAAAGCTTTTATCAATTCTCTGCATATAAACATAAATGCAACACCTCACATAATATTTTACTATTATATAATAGTAAAATCAATACTATTTTTTGATAGTACATATACTTAAATTCAGAGGTGATTACTATGTATTATCAAAGGTTGCGAGATTTAAGAGAGGACAAGGATTTAAATCAAACAGATATAGCAAAACTTTTGGGCATAGACCAACGGGTATACAGCAATTACGAAATAGGTAAAAGAGAGATTCCTACTCGGTTTGTAGTTACCTTAGCAAAATTTTATAAAACCTCAACCGACTATATTTTAGGTCTTACTAACGAAATAAAACCTTACCGATAAATATCAACTGCCGCAAATCTCATGTAGATTTACGGCAGTTTTTATGTAAAATTAAATTTTAGCAAGCAGATTATCTATAGACTCATCATTCTTAAAATCTACATCGCAGGGCTTATTGCAGAGAGACCATAGCTCGATAAGCTCGCTTGTCTGACCCGAACCCACCTTTTTAAGCTCGCCTAAGGTTTCAAACTCTATCATCTTAGCGCAGTCATAAGTTTCAAAGGAGCAGCCACCGTCAGGATAAACACCGTCGGGGTGGTTGGTGTCATACTTCTTGCAAAGAATCTCATCACCCAAAACGTAATAAGCAGTACCGCCGTTAAGGTCAAAGCCTAACTTTGCAGGACCTGAAGCAGTTTCGTCCTGACGGAGTGTCACGTACTTCTTACCAAAATAGAGACGGTCGTCGGTCATATCGGTATAGGGCCAGATAGACATTTTGCGGTTAGGGAGAAGTCCCGTATCGTTAGTGTTGGTAGGAACTATAAGCGTACCGCCCTTAGCGCAAACAGACAGTGCCCATACAGCGAATTCCTTGGGAGCGGCAGACACATTCTTTACCTGCATTATAACCTGCATGTTTGTATCATCAGCGTCCATTTTAATCTCTAAGGTTTTCTGAACACCTATTGGGGTGTCCTCACAGGGTGTAAACACAGCACCGTTTTCGGTCACTTCGTAAGCTACAGGCTTATCATCGGGGGTATAAGTCTCGGGGTAGCTTTCGGGGGAAAGCCAAATTCTGTGACCGCCCATATTCTCCCAACGTCTGTTTTCTCCAAACAAATCCATATAAACCTTATCATAGGGCTTAGCGCCTAAATCGGTACGATTATCGTTCATAAAGTTCTGACCGTCTTTGTAGCCGAACTTTATAATACGGGGACCTACATCTACGGTTACATAAGCCTCGATAACGCCGTTGGAGATGCTTACGCATTTTCCGTACTCCTTATAGCTTTCGATTTCTGTTACTTTTACCATTTTTATCACTCCGTCACAATTTTTGAAGTATATTCCAAACCGCACCCTAATGGAACGGGTAAAGAAAGACCGAATAAATCCGTAGCTCTGCTTTCGGTTTCAAATACTTTTAAACTATCCTTAGGCAGATTATTTATATCCGCAGTTCTTGTAATAACGGGAACAGGTGCTTTTGACACCTTTTCTTTTAAAAGCTCTATTCCGTTTTTATTAAAACCCAACACCCTCAGATACGGGAGAGGTTTCATAAAAAAGGAGTTATCAGCACCGATAAAGGCAGACAAAGCCATTCTTCTTATACGGGCATGGGTATACCTTTTAACCTTTACGTTATTATACAATGCTTCGAGACTTCCTGCAACCCTTATTGCAGAAAAAAGTTTATTTTCTACACCTTCACTAATATCAGGTAGATTTTTCAGCTCCTCTACAGTCTTTGTTCTCAATACTGAGAGTACGGCTCGGTCGATTTTCCCCATATCCGAAAGGCTTTCAGGGGTAAAAAGTTCTAAAGCGGTTTCGGGCATATATTTTTTGCAAAAAGCATAATCACCCTCATGCAGCTTTTGCCGCAGAAGCGATGCGGAAACAAACTCCCTTTCCTCCATTGAATCGTGCGCCGCTCCCAAACGGGTAAGGGTATCAAATTCTATATTATAGCCGTTTTTACAAGCGGCGGTGATGTATTCGATACCTAAATTATTGTTAGCGCCCTGTAAAATACCTGTATCGCAACCGCAAATTTCTGCCGCTTTTTGGCGTGCCACAGCAAAGGTAACACCGTTTTTGAGCTCCTTTTCAAGCTCGTTTGAAAATTCACGACTGTTCAAAATATTCGCCGTATTTTTAAGCCTTTTGATATCGCCGCTCTCACTGCCGAAAAGAATTTTATCGCACCCTGCAAAGCATAGAGCCGACACTCCGCCTAAAGCAAAGTTTTGCGCAGTTGACATCGACCATAAAACAGGCAATTCCAACACCAAATCGGCACCGCACCTTAAAGCCGCCTTAGTCCTTATCCGCTTTTCTGCTATAGCGGTCTCGCCTCTTTGGACAAAGTTTCCGCTTACAACACAAACCACGGGTCCGCTTATCCCAGCCTTTTTTATTAAATATTCATGCCCTTTATGGAGCGGATTGAATTCCGCTATAATTCCCGTCACCGACAAATTACCACTTCTTTTCAAAAAAACTTGAAAATCGTATATTTATAAAGTATAATGTAAGAGTTAGTATATATATTATTTACCATATTTTGCTTAAAATTGCAATAATGGTTTTAAAACGGAGGACAAAAAATGAAAATCTTTGTAGTAAATGCCGGCAGCTCATCACTTAAATATCAGCTTATTGATATGGAAAACGAGCAGGTTCTTTGTAAGGGTCTGTGCGAAAGAATAGGTGTTACGGGCGCTATTTCCCACAAGACGGCGGACGGACGCTCCTACAGTGCAGAAACCCCCATGCCCACCCACAGCGAGGCTTTCGAGGCTGTAGTTTACGCTATGACCGAGAGTGACGCTAAGGTTATCAACTCCTTTGACGAGGTTTCGGCTATCGGTCACCGTATAGTTCAGGGCGGCAGCATTTTCAAAGGCTCCTGCCTTATCACTCCCAAAGCATTGCAGGATATTGACGATTTAGGCGCTTTGGCACCGCTTCACAACCCTGCCCACGTTTTGGCTATTAAGGCTTGCATTAAGACCTTCGGTGAGGAAAAGCCGCAGGTTGCTGTATTTGACACCTCTTTCCACCAGACAATGCCCGAAAAGGCTTATATGTACGCACTTCCCTATGAGTATTATGAAAAGTATGGTGTACGTAAATACGGCGCACACGGTACCTCCCACCGTTTTGTAAGCGACCGTGTAGCCGCTCTTGAAGGCAAGGACAAAAAGGATATTAAGATTATCACCTGCCACCTCGGTAACGGTTGCTCCATTACAGCTATTAAGGACGGTGTTTGCGTGGATACCTCTATGGGCTTTACTCCCCTTGACGGATTTATGATGGGTACCCGTACGGGAACCTTAGACCCCTCCGCTCTTACCTTTATTGCTGAAAAAGAGAACCTTTCCCCTGCCGATATCAACCGTATATGCAACAAGGAGTCGGGTGTGCTTGGTGTTTCAGGTGTTTCTAACGACAACCGTGACGTTGCCGCCGCAGCTGAAAGCGGTAACAAGAGAGCACAGCTTGCAATTGATATGCAGCAGTATCAGATTATTAAGTTTGTAGGCTCCTACATTGCCGCTATGAATGGTGTTGACGCTATTGCCTTTACAGGCGGTATCGGTGAAAATGACGGTGCACTCCGCAAAGTTGTTTGCGAAAGCCTCGGTTTCTTAGGTGTTAAGATAGACGATGAAAAGAATACGGTTCGAGGCGAGGAAATTAAGATTTCTACCGACGACAGCAGCGTAAATGTTTACATTATCCCCACCAACGAAGAGCTTGCAATAGCTAGAGATACCTTAAGCCTTATTTCTTAAATTACGGAGTTGGCAATATGAATATCAACGAAATTAAAACCGCTATACTCGGCGGTAAATTCGATAAAGACTTTAATCTGCTTTACGGTGAAACCGAACAAACTGCCCAGAGATATGCTAAGGCAGTTGACAAGTTTAATGATTTGTTCCCTGTTTCAGGTGATATAAAGCTTTTCAGCGCACCGGGCAGAACAGAGGTTAGCGGAAATCACACCGACCACCAGCATGGCTGTGTGCTTGCAGGCAGTGTTAATCTGGACGTTATTGCTGTTGTTTCCCTTAATGATGACGGTAAAATACGCATTAAATCCGAAGGCTTTAATATGGATGTTGTGGACATAAATGACCTCGAAAAGAATGATGCTGAAAACGGAAAGGCAATCTCCCTTATAAAGGGTGTTTGCCACAAGTTTGAGGAAATGGGATGTACTCTAAGCGGATTTAATGCTTATACAACCTCAAATGTTTTAAAGGGTTCAGGACTGTCCTCCTCCGCCGCATTTGAAGTACTTGTCGGCACAATAGTTAACAGCCTTTTCTTTGAAAGCAAGGCAAGTGCTATAGAAATAGCTAAAATCGGTCAGTTTGCTGAGCGTGATTATTTCGGCAAGCCCTGCGGTCTGCTTGACCAGATGGCAAGCTCCTTAGGCGGCTTTACCTATGCAGATTTTAATGACCCCACAGACCCTATTACCGAGAGTATTGACCTTGATATAAAGAAATTCGGCTACACCCTTTGCGTTGTAGATACCGGAGGCAACCATGCCAACCTCACCGATGATTATGCCGCTATTACAGTAGAATGTAAGAAAATCAGCAATGCTTTAGGTGTTGATTTCTTAAGAGATGCCGATACCGATAAATTCTACAGTGACTTAGCAGCTCTCCGCAAAAAATGCGGTGACCGTGCAATACTGAGAGCCTTCCATTTCTTTAACGAGCAGGAAAGGGTAGAAAAACAGAAAGCCGCTTTAAAGGCAGGCGATTTTGAGAGCTTTTTAAAGCTTGTAAACGCATCGGGTCAGTCCTCCTATGATTATCTGCAAAACCTTTATTCCAATTCCAATGTTTCCGAGCAGGGACTCCCCTTAGCTATTGCTTTAACCAAGCAGTTTTTGGGTGATAAGGGTGCTTGCCGTGTTCACGGCGGTGGCTTTGCAGGTACTATTCAGTGCTATATCCCCACCGATATGTTAGCCGATTATAAGGCTATGATAGAAAAGACCTTTGGGGAAGGCAGCTGCTGCGTGCTTAACATCCGCCCCGCAGGCGGCTATGCTTTTGAAATTTAAGGAGAGAAATATATGCTTGATATTAAATTTATTTGTGATAATCCCGATATTGTAAAAGAAAATATAAAAAAGAAGTTTAAGGATTCAAAGCTTCCGCTTGTTGACGAGGTAATTAAGCTTTACAACGAAAAATGCGCCGCAAACAACCGTGCAAATGACCTCAGAGCCAACCGCAATAAGGTAAGTAAGCAGATAGGTATGCTTATGGGTCAGGGCAAGCGTGACGAAGCCGAGGAAATGAAACGCCTTGTAAACGAACAAGCGGCAGAGCTTAAAGCTCTCGAAGAAAAAGAGGACGAGCTTGCTAAAAAGGTTCTCGAAATCCAGATGAAAATACCCAACATTGTAGACGAAAGTGTTCCCGTTGGTAAGGACGACAGCGAAAATGTTGAAGTAAAGCAGTTTGGTGAGCAGACAAAGCCTGAATTTGAAATCCCCTACCATACCGATATTATGATGGCTTTTGAGGGTATTGACAAAGAAGCGGCAGGCAAGGTTGCAGGCGAAGGCTTTTACTATCTTATGGGCGACATTGCAAGACTTCATTCCGCAGTACTCAGCTATGCCAGAGACTTCATGATAGACAAGGGCTTTACCTACTGTATCCCCCCTTATATGATAAGAAGTAACGTTGTAACAGGCGTTATGAGCTTTGAGGAAATGGATGCTATGATGTACAAGATAGAGGGCGAGGACCTTTATCTTATCGGTACTTCCGAACATTCTATGATAGGTAAGTTTATCGACACTATCACCCCCGAGGAAAAGCTCCCTCTTACCCTTACAAGCTACTCCCCCTGCTTCCGCAAGGAAAAGGGTGCCCATGGTATAGAGGAGCGTGGCATCTACCGTATCCACCAGTTTGAAAAGCAGGAAATGATAGTTATTTGTAAGCCCGAGGAAAGCATGGAATGGTTCCATAAGATGTGGAGCTACTCGGTTGAGCTTTTCCGCAGCCTTGATATTCCTGTAAGAACACTTGAATGTTGCACAGGCGATCTTGCAGATTTAAAGGTTAAATCCTACGACGTTGAAGCATGGTCTCCTAAACAGCAGAAGTATTTCGAGGTTTGCTCCTGCTCAAATTTGGGTGACGCTCAGGCAAGACGTCTTGGTATCCGTGTTAAAGGTTCAGACGGCAAGAAATACTTGGCCCACACCCTTAACAACACCGTTGTAGCACCGCCGAGAATGTTAATCGCATTCCTTGAAAACAATCTCCGTTTCGACGGTGAAAAGTATAGCGTTCTTATCCCCGAGGCACTTCGCCCCTACATGGGCGGTAAAACCGTTATTGAAAGTAAATAATAAATATTTAAAGGGACTGTCTAGTGATTAGACAGTCCCTTTAATGTATATACCGACATATTCAAGAAAAAATAGTATTAAATAAATTTCGGAGGTATATCATGGAATACAAACAAATCCCAATGGGGCTTTCAATGGCGCTGGCACAAAACCCCGAGGCTATGAAAAAATTTGCAAACCTGAGCGAAGCCAAAAAGCAGGAGATTATAAACGGCACTCACGCCCTTAACTCCAAAGAGGAAATGCAGCAATATGTAAATAAAATTATATCGTCATAATGCAAAACTGCCCTTTTAAGGGTTTCAAGGTCTGAAATTTCAATCTGACTTACGTTACTTAATGTCTTTATGTAATCTAAGTATCCTTTACGGTGAATAAGTAAAAGATTATCTTTTCTGAATGATGGCAAAACCTTTGTTTTAATTATGATATGTTATATTTTATAAATCTATAGCAAAATAAATCAAAAAAATATTGCAAAAATGCTCATAACAAGCTATCATATAATAGCAGAGGTGATTTTATGCTTAATTCTTTCTTAGTTGCTGAACATGATTATACGCAAATTCCGGATCTGAGCATATTTCATACCCATACACATGAAAACTATGAGCTTTTTTTGTTTCATATCGGGCGATGCTAAATACTTTGTGGAAGGCACAATATATTCATTAAAATCCGGTGATATTTTAATAATGAAAAAAGCAGAGGCACACAGTCTGTTAATAAACTCCTGTGTACCCTACGAACGAATTGTTATTAATTTTAATGCCGATGCCGTTTTAGGCAATCCGGATTTAATTGATTTTATCGACAACCGACCGTTAGGCACCCATAACCGATACCCTGCCTCTATCTTTAAAAATACAAATTGGCTTTACTATCTGAAAAAAATCTGCTCAGCAGAAAGTATGAATGAAAAGCAGATTTATTTAACCGTACTTCTTACCGAGCTAAGCAAAAATTATTCTAAAATTCAAGAAAATATACCGCCTGCAAAGGATAACATAATTGATATAATAAGCTATATAAACACTCATTTTACCGAAAATTTAAGCCTTGATATTATTTGCAACAATTTTTATATAAGCAAAGCACAAATCAACCGTAAATTCAAACAGATGACCGGTTCTACCGTTTGGCAATACATTTTGACAAAAAGGCTTTTATTGGCGAAATCACTATTGCAAAACGGCGAGCATCCCACAGATGTCTGTGTTAAATGCGGCTTTAATGATTACTGTTCATTTTTCAGGGCTTATAAATCCAAGTTTAAAACCAGCCCAAAAGAATATTATACTAAAAATAAGAATATTTAAATTGCTTATAAAAAAGGTGCTCGGGTCGATCCGCAAGCACCTTTTTGAGTTTTAAGTTAGATTTACTTTTTATTGCAAGGTTTTGTATCAAACCCCGGATTGAAGGCGTAGAAGTTTTTGCTATCCAGCTTGTCGGTTGTAAGGCGTAATGCTTCGCCAGAACAACAATGGTGAAATGCTTTTGCGATAAAAAATAATTATATTTTCCACTTGATTTCAATGCTTTCTTTTGAGGCGGTTATGCGCTCTATCAGGCAGTCAACCACCGTGATCTTGTCGCTCACCGAGAGTTCATCCCAATGCTCAAAATATCCGCTGATTTCTCCCACATCGTTTGTATGGTTATTGTCCAGCGATACAATCTCGGCTCCGAGTTCTTTCTTCTCGGCATCGAGCTCGGCAACACGGTTGTTTATGTACTGCATCACCGTATCATTTGCCGAAACGATTTTTTCGAGCAAAGAGGATATTTCCGAATCAATTTCTTCTATGCAAGTTTTAAGTTTAATAACTTGCAGGTTACAGCCGTCCTGCTTTTTCTTTGACAGTGTCTCGAATTCCGCTAATTTCTTCTGCATTTCTTTGAATACAATGTCGTCCACAACATCAGCATCCAATGAGCCAAAGTTACATCCACCGGAGTGATATTTGTTTGTGCAGAGATAATAACGGTTGTCGGATTTAGTTTTGCACTTATAAATCTTAGCAGTTAAAGCATATCCGCATTTGGCACATTTGATTTTACCCGCAAGCCAGGTTGCTTTTGCCTTGATAGGCCGTGCAACACTTTGATTGTTTAAGCACTTGGAACGGCACTTAATCCACGTTGCCGAATCAACAAGTCCCTCGTGGGGAGCCAAAACCAATGTGTGTCCTACTAAGGATATGGTTTTTCGCTTAAGATTATCGCCCGAATAAAGATACGCTCCGTTTATACCGATAAAGTCTTGCGGTGGGTTAACAATGTTTGTGCCTTGCGCTTTAAAAAACTCATAAAGCTGATAATCGGCTTTTACATACGCAGGGTTGATTACCACATCACGCAATCGGCTTCGGTTGAACAGTTTACCGTCACGCTTTCGTATGCCGTGTTCTTCCAAGTAGCGCATTACATCACCGAATGAGGTTTGGGGCTTTGAATACATTGAAAAAATCAATCTAATAACTTCTGCTTCTTCCTCAATTGGCTTATACATTTTTGTTCGTATTCCGTCTATGGTTGTTTCAACCAGTTCAAATCCAAACGGTACTCTGCCACCCATATAAAAGCCACGTTTGCTTCGTGATGAATAGGCATCAATAACACGCTGCTGAATGGTCTCACGCTCAAGCTGTGCGAAAATCATTACGATCATCAGCATAGCCTTGCCAATTGGTGTTGAGGTGTCGAATTTTTCCATTGTACTGACAAAGTCAACCTTGTTCTTTTGAAACACTTCAATCAA
>JAFUOL010000051.1 GCA_017481865.1 Clostridia bacterium
AAAGGCGGTGTTGGAAAAAAACAAGCAGGAGCGGCATATAAGGGGAGGAATGGCAACAAGACGCAAGTATAAAGGAGATTAAATCACAGTGGAAAAGTGAATGATGAAAAATTTTCAAAAAATATTGACAAGCAGGCTTTATCGGGTGTATAATAAATGAAAATTTCTTAAAGGCTTTGACGAAGACGGTTTGGAATAATCGTTTTAAGAGAGTCGGCGGTTGGTGTGAGCCGACAGCATTTGTTCCTTCTGACCTATCACTTCCGAGCCGGAAGGCTGAACGCATTTGTTATTAGGCTTTCCCGTAAGCTTGCGTAAAGGCGTGGGATTGTTTGATTCCAAGAGCGGCAGTTTTTTGACTGCAATTTGAGTGGTACCGCGGATGTAAATTTCACATCCGTCTCAAAGTTTCTTTGAGACGGATGTTTTTTGTTTTAATTGGAAAGAAAAATAAGAGGTGTTTAAAATGGAGATTAAAATCACAAAAGCCGCAACACTAAAGGAGAAGCCGGATAGCTCTGCCTTAGGCTTCGGCAAAATATTTACCGACCATATGTTTATTATGGACTGGAATGTAGATAAGGGTTGGTACAATGCAAGAATTGTACCCTTCGGCAATATTTCGCTTCATCCTGCATCTACCGTTTTGCATTACGGCTCTGAAATTTTTGAGGGCTTAAAGGCATATCGCCGCGCTGACGGTAAGGTTCAGCTTTTCAGACCTATGGAAAATATTCGCAGAATGAACAATTCTGCCGAGAGACTTTGTCTGCCTCAAATCCCTGAGGAGGATGCTTTGCAGGCGCTCGAAACCTTTGTTTCACTCGAACAGGATTGGACACCCTCGGCAGAGGGCACTTCCCTTTATCTGCGCCCCTTTATGTTCGGTAACGATGAAACCTTGGGAGTTCATGCGGTTCATAACGCAACTTTTGCAATAATTGCCTCTCCTGTGGGAAGCTATTATAAAGAGGGTATCAACCCCGTTAAAATTATGATTGAGGATGAGGATGTACGAGCTGTCCGTGGCGGTACGGGTTACGCTAAGTGCGGAGGTAACTATGCCGCAAGCAACCGTGCAGGCGAGCGAGCCGAAAAGAAGGGCTATTCTCAGGTACTTTGGCTTGACGGTGTAGAGCGTAAGTACATTGAGGAAGTAGGCGCTATGAACGTTATGTTTATGATAAACGACGAGATAGTTACTCCTATGCTTTCGGGCTCAATCCTCCCCGGTATTACGAGAAAGTCGTGTATTGAGGTTCTTAAAAAAGCAGGCTACAAGGTAAGTGAGCGACTTTTAAGTGTTGATGAGCTGGGCGAGGCTTTGGAAAACGGTAGCCTTAAAGAGGCTTGGGGTTGCGGTACTGCCGCTGTAGTATCTCCTATAGGCGAGCTGTGCTACAAGGACGTTAAGTACACTATCAACAACGGCGAGATAGGCAAGGTTACCCAAATGCTTTACGATACCCTTACGGGTATTCAGTGGGGCAAGCTCCAAGATACCTTTGGTTGGACATATCCTATCAAATAAATTTTAAAAGGCGTGATAATAATGTTTGATGCAGTAAAGGTTAAAAATAAGTGCGTAGAGTGGATACGGGATTTTTTTGAAACCAACGGCAAGGGCTGTAATGCCGTTGTGGGAATTTCCGGCGGTAAGGACAGCTCTGTAGCGGCTGCCCTTTGCGCAGAGGCACTGGGAAGCGACAGGGTAATAGGTGTTTTAATGCCCTGCGGCGAGCAGGCAGATATTGACTGTGCCTACAAGCTTTGCAAACACCTTGGTATCAAGCATTATGTAGTTAATATAAAGGATGCGGTTGAGGGGTTAAAGGCTAATATTCCTGCTGATATAGAGCTGAGTAATCAGAGTATTATAAACCTTCCTCCGAGAATTCGTATGAGCACACTTTATGCCGTTTCTCAAAGCGTAAACGGCAGAGTGGTAAATACCTGCAACCTGTCCGAGGATTGGGTCGGCTATGCTACCCGTTACGGTGATGCGGCAGGGGATTTCAGTCCTTTAAGTCAGCTTACCGTTACCGAGGTAAAGGCTATAGGCAGGGTGTTGGGATTGCCTATAGAGCTTGTAGACAAGACCCCTATTGACGGACTTTGCGGCAAGACCGACGAGGAGAACTTAGGCTTTACCTATGCCGAGCTTGATGTTTATATCCGTGAGGGTAAGATAGATGACAAGGCGAAAAAAGAGAAAATTGATTTAATGCATGAAAGAAATCTCTTTAAATTACAGCTTATGCCTGCCTTTAAGCCTGAAATCTAAATAAAAGCACCGAAAGGTTATCCTTGTTTTCAAGGGTAACCTTTTTAATTTATGAATTAACTTAAAATTATTGCTTTGTTTGCTTGCAAGAGGGATAGAATTGTGGTACAATGCTTTAGAATAGTGTTATTATGCGATTTAATATATAAAAGGAGATTTTGTCTTGCTTTTTGAAAATAAAAGTACTTCTGTTTTTTCCGAACAGACGGTTTATGCGGATAGAGTAAAGCTCTCTATTCTAAATATTTACGGCGAAAATCCCAAAGCCTGTGTTGTTACCTTTGGCTGTCAGCAGAATGTAAGCGATTCCGAAAAGCTTAAGGGAATGCTTAAAATGATGGGCTATGAAATTACCGAGGATTGGGCTTTAGCGGATTTTATAATCTTTAACACCTGTGCCGTAAGAGGTCACGCTGAGGACAGAGTATACGGCAATATAGGAAAGGTAAAGCAGTTAAAGAAGGACAAGCCCCGCCTTATAGCGGCGGTTTGCGGATGTATGGCTCAACAGGAGTCGGTTGCCGAGAAAATTAAAAAAAGCTATCCTTATATAGATATGGTTTTCGGCACTCAGGTTTTCCACAGATTGCCCGAGTTTATTTATAAACAGCTTAACGGCTCTCCCCGTATTTTTGAGTTAACCCTTGATAACAGCGATATTGTTGAGGATATTCCCGTCAGCCGTGATGGAACTTATAAAGGCTGGCTGCCCATAATGTACGGCTGTAACAATTTCTGTACTTACTGTATAGTACCGTATGTCCGTGGCAGGGAGCGCTCACGTGACCCTGAAAAGATATTAGAGGAAGCCCGTGCTATGATAGCGAACGGCTGTAAGGATATAACTCTTTTAGGGCAGAACGTAAATTCCTACGGCAAGGGTTGCGATCACGGTATCAACTTTGCAAAGCTTTTACGTATGATAAACGATATTGAGGGGGATTTCCGTATAAGGTTTATGACCTCCCACCCGAAGGATTGTACCGTAGAGCTGCTTGATACTATAAGGGATTGTGAAAAGGTTAGCCGACATCTGCATTTGCCCTTCCAAAGCGGTAGTAGCAGAATTTTAAAGCTTATGAACCGCTACTATGACCGTGAGGCTTATTTGTCTCTTATTAAAGAGGCAAAGGCGCGTATACCCGATGTATCCCTTACCAGTGATATTATAGTAGGTTTTCCCGGCGAAACCTATGAGGATTTTAAAGAGACACTGAGCCTTGTAGAGGAAGTGAAGTTCTCCTCACTTTTCACCTTTATTTATTCCCCCCGTGAGGGTACGCCTGCCGCACGCATGGCAGACCCTGTAACAAGGGAGGAAAAAGGCAAATGGTTTGACGAGCTTTTAAGGCTCCAAGAACGGATAGCGGCTGAGAATGTTAAAAATTATATCGGCAAAACCTACCGTGTACTTTGTGACGGCTACGGCTCTAATGAGGGCTTTGTTACGGGTCATACTTCGGGTACGGCGGTTATTGAATTTGAAGGAGACGAAGGTCTCTTAGGTAAGTTTGTTAATGTCAAGGTGGACTTATATGACGGTACACTTAAAGGCACAATAATAAAGTAAAATAATTGAAAGAGGTATTTAAAATGACAGTTATTGAAAGTGTAAGAGAATTAGGTAAGGCTATTCAGAAGGATGAGCGTTTTATCCGTTATGCTAAGGCAAAGCTCCAGAGCGACAGCGATAATGAGCTTCAGGCAGCTATCGGTGAATTTAATATCACCCGTATGGAGCTTGAAAGAGAAGCATCTAACGGAGAGGAAAACAATGTACGCACTAAAGAGCTTAACGAAAAGCTTCGTGAGATTTACGGCAAGGTAATGTCTAACCCTGTTATGGTTGAATTTAACACTGCAAAGGTTGAGCTTGACCAGATGATGGGTGAGGTAAACGTTATTATTTCTAAGGTGCTTGACGGCGAAGATCCCGAGACCTGCACTACCGACAGCGGTTGTACAGGCAGCTGTTCAAGCTGCGGCGGTTGCCACTGATTATTGCAATCAATAATCAGGAAAAAGCGAAAAGCTAAAGTTTGTTGAAAGGGAAGTTGAAAATGGCGGAATTATCCCCCATGATGAGGCAATATCTGGATATTAAGGCTGAGAATGAGGACAGTATCCTGTTTTTCCGAGTGGGCGATTTTTACGAAATGTTCTTTGAGGACGCTAAAACCGCCTCCGAGGAGCTTGATTTGGTGCTAACGGGTAAGGACTGCGGTTTAGAGGAACGAGCTCCTATGTGCGGTGTGCCTTATCATAGCTGTGAAGCCTATATTGCAAGGCTTGTAGCAAAGGGTCACAAGGTAGCGGTATGCGAGCAGATGGAGCCGCCGTCTGCAGGAAAAAGCCTTGTAAAGCGTGACATAGTAAGAATAATCACCCCCGGTACGGTAATAGAGGATACTATGCTTGACGAGGGTGTAAACAACTACCTTTCTGCCATATGCGTTGCGGGTGACGAGGTAGGCATCTGCTTTACAGATGCTTCTACAGGTGAATGCTATGCCGCTTCCTTGCCTGCCGATAACCCTCAACAGCATATAACTAACGAGCTTTGCCGTTTCAGACCGAAAGAGCTGTTAGTAGAGCCGTCTTTGCTTAAAAAGATGCCCGAGCTTACCGAATTTTTGCAGAATAACTTTGGCGGAGTGGTAACCGAAAGAACAAAGCAAAGCTTTGACACCTCCTTTACCGAACAAAGAGTGCTTACCCATTTCGATGTTATAAGCACCGAGAATTTAGGTGTTATGTCGGGTAGTGCGGTATCGGCGGCGCTGGGAGCGGTACTTGAGTATCTCTACGAAACAGGTGTCAGCGGTAATATTTCGGTTAATCACGTAAACATTTATACCGACAGTCAGTATATGCGTCTTGATATGACGGCGCTTCGTAATCTTGAAATTATAGAAACCATGCGCACCAAGTCTAAAAAAGGCTCTCTTTTGTGGGTGGTTGATAAAACCAAGACCGCTATGGGCAAAAGGCTTTTGCGCAGTTGGATTACAAAACCGCTTCTTAATATAGCTGAGATAAACCTACGTCAGAATGCGGTAGAGGAGCTTATGTCCGACACAATATTGCGTGGGGAAACCGTAGAATCCCTAATAGGCGTAAGGGATATCGAGCGCACCATGACCAAGGTGGTTTACGGTACAGGTTCCGCAAAGGATTTGCGTACCGTTGCCGAAACTGCCGAGAAATTCCCACGTATAAAGGAGCTTTTAAGCGGTGCTAAATGCAACAAATTAAAGGGACTTTATTCAAATATAGATACCTTAGAGGATATAAGCAGTTTAATACTCGATACTATTGACGAAAATGCACCCTCAACAGTCCGTGAGGGCGGCATGATAAAGAAGGGCTACAATGCCGAGCTTGATATGCTAAGAGGCGACGTTGACGGAAGCACCAATATTTTAGCCGATATCGAGGCAAGGGAACGTGAACGCACGGGAATTAAAAACCTAAAGGTGCGCCATAATAAGGTTTTCGGCTATTATATTGAGGTTACAAATTCCTTTCTTGATAAGGTGCCTGAGGATTATATCAGAAAGCAGACCCTCACAGGCTGTGAAAGATTTCTGACCGAGGAATTAAAGGATATCGAGCGCAGGCTCTTTTCCGCAAAGGACAGAGCAGTTCAGTTAGAATACGAAATATTTGACTCCATTCGTAAAAAGACGGCGGCAGAGCTTGTAAGATTTCAAAAAACAGCCGCCGCCATTGCAGAATTGGATGTGCTATGCTCCTTAGCTACAGTATCGGTTTCAAACCGTTATTGCAGACCCCTTGTAGACAACAGCGGAAATATCAACATAAAGGCAGGCAGACACCCTGTAGTAGAGCAGGTAATAAAGACTCCCTTTGTGGCTAATGATACTACACTTAATATGAAGGATGACCGTTGCGCCGTAATTACAGGTCCTAACATGGCGGGTAAATCCACCTATATGCGTCAGGTGGCATTGATAGTGCTTTTGGCGCAGACAGGCTGTTTTGTCCCTGCCGAGAGCGCTCAGATAGGACTTGTAGATGCAGTTTTCACCCGTGTGGGCGCTTCGGACGATTTGGCGGCAGGTCAGTCTACCTTTATGGTAGAAATGAGCGAGGTTGCCGAAATTCTTAAAAATGCCACTAAAAACAGCCTGCTTATCTTAGACGAAATAGGCAGAGGAACCTCCACTTTTGACGGCATGTCAATAGCAAGGGCGGTTCTCGAACACGTGGCAGATAAGAAAAGACTGGGCGCTAAATCCCTGTTTGCCACCCATTACCACGAGCTTACCGAAATGGAAAACGAGCTTTCGGGCGTTAAAAACTATAATATCGCCGTTAAAAAGCGTGGCGATGATATCACCTTTTTAAGACGTATAGTCCGTGGAGGGGCGGACGACAGCTACGGTATCGAGGTTGCAAAGCTGGGCGGAATTCCCAACAGCGTAATTGAACGTGCCAAAGAAATTTTGAAAACTACGGAATCACAGGGTATAGTCACCTATAAAACCGCTCCTGCGGTGGATATGCAGTTGCCCCTCGAAATGCAGGGAGCGCAGGATATTCTGCATGAATTGCAGGAAATTGACGTAAATACCCTTACCCCCATTGAGGCTATGCAGATACTTTTTGATATCTGCAACAAAGCAAAATCTATATAAAAGAGAGGTGCGAAAATGCCGACTATAAATGTATTACCTAAAAACGTTGCCGAGCTTATTGCCGCAGGCGAGGTTGTAGAGCGACCTGCTTCGATTATAAAAGAGCTTATTGAAAACTCTATTGATGCAGGGGCTACCGCTATAACCGCCGAAATTCAGCGTGGGGGTATTACCTATATCCGTGTTACCGACAACGGCTGCGGTATAGCTTACGGTGATGTTCCCAAGGCATTTTTGCGCCACGCTACAAGTAAAATTAAGCTCGGAGCCGACCTTGATTCTATTGCCACACTTGGCTTCCGTGGAGAAGCGCTGGCGGCAGTATCGGCAGTAGCACGGGTTGAAATGCTGACCTGCGCTAAGGGAAGTGATACGGGAACAAGCTATTCTATTTACGGCGGCGAGGAGCAGAGCTACAGCGAGGCAGGCTGTCCCGAAGGCACAACCATAGTTATAAGGGATATTTTTTACAATACACCTGCCAGAATGAAGTTTCTTAAAAAGGACGTGTCTGAGGGTAATGCCTGCGCCGCAGTAGTAGACCGTATAGCGTTATCCCACCCCGAAATTTCCTTTAAGTTTATAAGGGACGGTAAACAGACCTTGTCTACATCGGGAGACGGGAACATTAAAAATACCGTTTACAGCGTTTTGGGTAGGGATTTTTCCTCGGGACTTATAGAGGTAAACGGTCAAGGCTTAGCGGTTACCGTTTCGGGACTTATCTGCAAGCCTGTTTACTGCCGACCTACAAGAAATAATCAGTTCACATATCTTAATGGCAGACTTGTCCGTTCGGGAACGGTTGTAGCAGCTGTGGAGCAGGCATATAAAAACAGCGCAATGGTGGGTAAATTCCCAGGCTTTGTGCTTTATATAAGCATCCCATTTGATACGGTGGACGTTAATGTTCACCCTGCTAAAACCGAGGTGCGTTTTTCGGATGAAAAAAGCATATTTGATGCGGTTTACGGTGCGGTTAAAAATGCTCTGTCATCTTCTGATACACGACCTCAGGTAGCAATAAAAACACCTACGTTTAATAAGTTTGAGCATATGACCGCCAAGGAATACCGTCAGCAGACAATAAAGACCGATACAACCGAGGAAAAAACCATTGCCGAAAGGATTTACAGTACCCCTCCTAAAAAGGATTTTGGTTTACATAATACCAAACCGAATGTAAGCGTATTCCGCAATGACAATGTACCCGATTTTGTAAATAAGTACTCTGTAGTAGGGTCAAACGGGGAAAAGGTAATGCCTGAAAAAGTTAAAGAGGCAGAGCCTATAGAAATAAAGAAACCCGAAACGGTAAAACCGATTATAGACGAAATAATAGAGGACGAGCCCGAGATAATTCTCATAGGCGAAGCCTTTTCTACTTATATAATAGTTGAGAAAAATAATAGTATTTTTATGATAGACAAGCATGCTGCCCATGAACGGATAATTTTCAACCGTTTAATGAAGGAGCGTAAAACCGAGGTTCAACCTCTGCTTGTCTCTGTTCCTGTAGTGCTGACGAAAGAGGAATATGATGCTGTTACGGAAAATGCGGAGCTATTAAACGAAGCGGGCTTTGAAATAGAGGATTTCGGCAATTCTACCGTAGTAGTAAGGGCTCTGCCCACCTACCTTACAAAGGAAAATATTCCAATGCTCATTTCCGAAATTGCCAACAGTATTATAACTTCACATGCCGTGTCTACAGAGCGTGAGGAAAACCTTTTCCACACCGTTGCCTGCAAGGCGGCTATTAAGGCAGGCAGCCGCACCGAAAGGGCGGAAATGCTGTCCTTAGCTAAAGAGGTGCTTTCTTCAAAGGATGTTATGTACTGCCCCCATGGCAGACCAGTAGCCTTTGAAATTAAAAAGCATGAGCTTGAAAAGCAGTTCGGAAGGATTCAATAATGAACAAGGTTGTTTTTGTAGTAGGTCCTACCGCATCGGGCAAGACGGCTCTGGGAATAGAAATCGCAAAAAGGTTTTCGGGTGAGGTTATTTCCGCCGATTCCATGCAGATATATAAAGGAATACACATAGCCTCCGCCGCACCCGATAAAGCTGAAATGCAGGGAATACCCCACCATTTATTGGAGTTTTTGGATACCAACTGTCAGTTTTCCGTAGCCGATTATGTAAAGCTGGCAAGGGAGTGTATAGATGATATTCAGGGACGTGGCAAGCTACCTATAGTAGTAGGCGGAACAGGACTTTATATATCCTCTTTGCTTGATAACACCGCATATTTAGAGGAAAAAACCGACCCCGATTTAAGAAAAGAGCTTGAAAAGCAGTTTGACACCTTGGGTGCTGAGGAAATGCTTAAAAAATTAAGCGAATTTGACCCCGATACCGCTAAGAGGCTTCACCCCAATGACCGCAGGCGAATTATCCGTGCTTTTGAGGTTTTTCGCACAACAGGAAAAACCATCACAGAGCAAAATGAGCTGTCTCATTTAAATGAGTCGCAGATAGACCCTTTAGTTATCGGCATTACCTATGAGGACAGACAGCGCCTTTACGACCGCATAAACAAAAGGGTTGATATAATGATAGAAAACGGTCTTTTAGATGAGGCGCAAAAGGCTTACAGAGAATCAGCCGTAAAGGGCGGCTTTCAGGCAATAGGACATAAGGAATTATTCGGATATATCAAGGGTACTGCTACCTTAGAGGAGGCTACAGAGCTTCTTAAAATGCAGACAAGACGTTACGCTAAAAGACAGCTTACTTGGTTTAGAAAAGACCAAAGAATAAACTGGATATACGCTGATATTGAAGGCAATTCCTGCGAAAAGGCTTGCCAAATAGTACAGAATTTTGTAAAGGAGTAAAGGACTTTTGAAGGGTTCATCGGTTTTGAGATTTCTTCTTGTAGCGCTGGTTGCGGTTTTTATAGTACACCAGTCGGTTTCGGCAGTATATAAACCCATAAAGACAGAAAGTGCGGTTTACTATACCGCTACCGACGGTTTTAAAATAACGGGACTTATTATCCGCAACGAAACAGCCGTAAAGTCGGATACAAGCGGTGTTATGCACTTTGTCACCGAGGACGGCAGCCGTGTTGCAAAGGGCGGTACAATAGCAAATATTTATGCAAGTGAATCAGCCTCCATTACCGTTACACAAATAAAGCAGGTAAAAAATAAAATTTCAGATATTGAGGATATTCTAAGCTATAATGATATTGAGGCGGCGAATTTGGATGTTATAAATTCCCGTGTAAAGGATTCGCTGAATGAGCTTATGCTTTCGGTAGCTACGGGAAATTATTCCCACACCTCCGCTCGCTCGTACGAGCTGCTGTCGGCTATTAACCGCAAGCAGGCGGCTTTGGGTACTGCTAACGATTTTGAGGCTCAATTGGAAAGCCTTAATTCAAAGCTTAGCGAGCTATCAAAAAATCTGCCTACAGCTCAGGGGCAGATAATCGCCGAAAGCTCTGGATATTTCGTTTCCAAAACCGACGGATATGAGAACTTACTTACTACCAACGACCTTAGTAGCTTGACGCCGGAATACTTAAGCTCGATAGCTCCAAAGGAGACCGAATCGGGTGTTATAGGCAAAATAGTTTCGGACTACGAGTGGTACATTGCCGCCGATGTTGAAATAAGTGACTCCCTAAAATATAAGGAGGGGGAACAGCTCCGACTTGCAACCTCGGTTAAATCCTCGCCTGTGCTGTCGGCAACCGTTAAGAAAATCAATATTTCCGAAAGCTCGGGCAGAGCGGTAATTTTATTTGCCTGTAGTGAAATGAATAATGAGCTTGCCTCCATGCGAAGCGGACCTATGACGGTTATAAAGGCAGAGTACAGCGGTCTTAAGGTTTCACGCAAGGCTTTGAGAGTAGTGGACTCTGTAAGGGGAGTTTATGTAGTAAACGGAATGCAGATAAGCTTTGTTCCCGTTAATATCGTCTATTCCACTGACGAATATATCATCTGCGAAAAGCAGACCGATAACGATAATGTTTTAAAGCTTTATGACAGTGTTGTAGTGAAAGGAAAAAATCTATATGACGGAAAAATTATCAGCTGAAGAATTTGACCTTAACCTTGCCGCAGTAGAGAGCAGACTTACGGCGGCTTTGGAAAAATCGGGCAGAAAACGAGAGGATATAACACTTCTTGCCGCTACCAAAACGGTGGATGCCAAAACGGTAAATTATGCTATATCAAAAGGCATTGACTATATAGGCGAAAATAAGGTACAGGAGCTTTTGTCCAAATATAATGACATAGACCCTGTTCATAAGCACTTTATAGGTCATTTGCAGACCAACAAGGTAAAGGATATTATAGATAAGGTAGAGCTTATACAGTCGGTAGACTCAATAAAGCTTGCAAAAGAAATTTCAAAACAGGCACAGAAAATAGGCAAAACCGTTGATGTGCTGATAGAAGTGAACATCGGGGGCGAGGAGTCCAAATGGGGCTTCACACCCGAAAACACTGCCGAGGCGGTAGCGGAAATTGCTAATTTGCCCAATATTGCGGTAAAGGGACTGATGTCAATTCCTCCCGTATGTAACAGCGCAGAGGAAAATCGCAAATATTTCCGCAAAATGTATAAACTGTTTATTGACATTGACAGTCAAAAAATAGATAATAGTAGTATGAGTATCCTATCTATGGGAATGTCTGACGATTTTGACATTGCCGTAGAGGAGGGTGCTACACTTATACGTTTGGGAACAGCTCTGTTCGGCAAACGCATTTATAAATAATATAAAGGAGTTAAGCAAAATGGGATTGTTTGATAACATTAAAAATATTTTCGTTATTCCGGATGAGGACGAGTATGATGACGAAATAACCGAAACCGTGGAAAAGCCTGAGCCTAAAAAGAGTGTTCAGTATACAGAACAGCCTGTTTCTAAAAGAGCAGAAAGCACACCCCGTGTAGTAGGCGGAAAGTCTAAGACAGTAAGCTTCAGCCAAAATCAGATGCAGGTCGTTCTTGTTAAGCCCGAAAGGTATGACGATGTTACTGCTATAGCCGACCACCTTAATGAGAGAAAGACCGTAGTACTCAATCTTGAGGCGGCGGACAGAGAGCTTTCCAGACGAATAGTAGACTTCCTAAGCGGTGCTACATATGCAAACCACGGAAATATGAGAAAGGTTTCAAAGGGAACCTTCCTTATCGTTCCGAACGGTGTGGATATGATGGGCGAATTGATGCTTGAGGATTTTGAAGAAAACAGAATGTACCTCTAATGGAAGCAGATTTGTTTACAGCCCGTATTGACGATACGGCGGATATTACAGAAAGAACACAAAAATGCAAATATTTGGGCTTTCTCTCCCCTGAACAAGCGGCGGCTGCCGCACTAAGGCTTAAAAACCGAGGGGTGCGCTTCGGCTTTTGGGGCGGATACGAGGAAGCACAAAGAGTGATGCTTGGCTGTTTTCCCGATTGGGCTGATGGCGACGAATTTCCCCTAACGGCGGTTACATTCAAGTATCGTCCTGCCGATACCGTTTCTCATAGGGACGTTTTGGGTAGTCTTATGGGATTGGGGCTTAAACGTGAAGCTGTAGGGGATATACTTATAGGAAACGGCTATTCAGTTGCCTTTGTAAGTGAGGATATAGCCGATTATATAGTAAGCCAATTGGTAAAAATAGGCAGAGTAGGGGTAACGGCTCATGTCGGTTTCGAGGGGGAGCTCCCTAAGTCCGACACCTTAGCCGATTTCAGCGTTACGGTAGCCTCATTAAGGCTTGATTGTGTAGTAGCCGCCATTGTCGGTATTTCAAGAGGTGCGGCGGTTGAAAAAATAACTCAGGGGTTTGTCAGCGTGAATTCCTTTGCCACAGAAAAAATCACCCTAACGGTTAACGAGGGTGACATTATAACCGTCAGAGGAAAGGGTAAATTTATTATCGGCTCCGACGGTGGTACAACACGCAAAAACCGTGTTGTATTAAATTATAAAAAATATGTGTAGGAGGCAGGTTAAATGCTAAGTGCAGGTGAAATAAGAAACGCAAAGTTTGCCAAAGCGGTGGGCGGCTACAAGCAGGAGGAGGTCGACATTCTCCTTGATAAGGTGGAGGCTGATTATGTTCAGTACGAGCGTATTATCAAGGATTTTCAGACCAAAACAGAGGCGCTAAATAAGGAGATTGAGGAGCTTAAAAGCTCTCAGGGAAGTATCCAGAATGTGCTTTTGAGCGCACAGCGTCTTGCTGACCAGATTGTAGGCGAGGCAAAGGAAAAGAGCGAGGAAATAATCCGCAATGCCGAGGCAAATATTTCGGTAATTACCGCCCGTGAAAAGGAGCTTTCCACAACCTTTGAGCGGAAGGCTCAGGAAAGGAAAAGCGCCCTCGAAAAAGAGCTTGGCGATATGGTAAAAACTGCACAAATCAAGGCGGACAGTATTAAGAAAGCAAGTGAGGACAGCGTTGCCCGTCAGCAGCTGCTTTTTGAAAAGCTTAAAATGGAGGTTGCCGCCTTCAAAGCAGGTGTAACCGCTAAGTATAAGGAGCATTTGGAAATTTTAAGCTCCTTGCCTGACGGTGTGCCTATGGACCCTAAAAGCATGGCAGAGGCGGTTGCCGTTTCTATAGATAAGGCACCCTCCCCCGAACAGTTTATAAGCAGTAATTCCGTGGCAGAGCCTGTGAGTGAAACAACAGAGAATGCCGTGTCGGATAATATAGGCTTTGTTGTTGAGGAAGAGCCTGCCGGCGAGCCTAACTGATTTTTTCGGAGGGGTTTTGTTGGTACTTTATATTGTTGCACTTGTTTGCGGTCTTGCTATAATAGGGCTTGACCAGTTAACTAAGTACTTTATAGTTTCAAGCTTTACTTTGGGTGACACCGCTGATTTTATAAATGGTTTTATTGACATACACTATATACATAACAGGGGTGCCGCTTGGGGAATGTTAAGCGGATACACATGGCTTTTGCTACTGTTTACGGCGGCTGTGATGATAGTTTGTGTGGTACTGCTTGTAAAGACTGCTCATAAAAAACGTCTTATGCTCTGGGCAATGACCCTTGTTATATCGGGCGGTATAGGCAACCTGATTGACAGGGTGTTCAGGGAGGGTAATGTAGTGGATTTCCTGCATTTTCAGTTCTGGCCCAGCTTTCCCGTATTTAATGTTGCTGACTGCGCTATCGTTGTAGGTGCAGGTCTGCTTATCCTTTACTTCGTCTTGGAAACGGTAAAGGAAGCTAAAACAAAAAAGGAACAAACCGAAAGCAATGGAGATAATTGAGGAAGTTTTTGAAGGGGAAAACTCAAGGCTTGATGTTTTTGTGTCATTGGTTGCCGATATTTCACGTTCAAGGGCGGCTCAGCTTTTGGAAAACGGAAACGTACTTTTAAACGGTGAGGCGGCTAAAAAGAATACCAAGCTTAAGAACGGAAGTTGTGTAAAAATAATTCTCCCCGACCCCGAGGTTTACGATGTGACGCCCGAAAATATCCCCCTTGATATAGTTTTCGAGGACAGCGACCTTTTGGTGGTAAATAAGCCTAAGGGTATGGTGGTGCATCCGGCTGCCGGAAATTACAGCGGTACACTTGTTAATGCGCTTATGTACCATTGCGGTGACAGTCTTTCGGGTATAAACGGTGTTATGAGACCGGGAATAGTCCACCGAATAGACAAAAATACAAGCGGACTTTTAATTGTTGCTAAAAACGATAATTCACATAAGCACTTAGCCGAGCAGATAAAGGAGCATTCCTTTACAAGGGAGTATGAGGCTGTAGTTTACGGCAAGCTTAAAAATGACAGCGGTACTGTAAACGCACCTATTGCCCGACACCCTAAAGAGCGTAAGCAAATGGCGGTGGTGGAAGGCGGCAGAGAGGCAGTTACCCACTATACCGTAATAGAAAGACTTGACGGCTTTACCCACATAGGGCTAAGACTTGAAACGGGCAGAACACATCAGATAAGGGTGCATATGGCTTATATAGGTCACCCTGTGGCAGGGGATGATGTATACGGTCCTAAAAAGGTCATAACGGCGCTTGGCGGTCAATGTCTGCACGCTAAGAAAATCGGCTTTATTCACCCTGCAAGCGGTCAGTATTTGGAGTTCGATTCCGACTTGCCCGACTATTTCAACGCATTTTTAAAAAGGAGCAAACCAAATGGGTCTGTTTGACGGATGTCTCTTAGCCTGCGATATTGACGGTACGCTGGTGGACGACGGATATATAAATCCCCGCAATATCGAAAAAATTGAATACTTTGTAAGAGAGGGCGGCAAATTCTGTCTTTGCACGGGGCGGTCTTTGGCGGCCATAACCCTGATACTTCAAAAGGTTGGCTGTGTTTCCTGCTCGGTGGTTGTAAACGGAAGTATGATTTATGACCATAATGAAAACAAGGTGCTTTTTGAGGCTTTTTTACCCCAAAAAGACCGTGCAGTAGCCGAAAAGGTTTATAATGAAGTACCTGATGTAGGTATGGAGATACATTCGGGTGATAAGGTTTTCACTATCAGGAGAACGGCAGAAACCGATGATCACCAACGTTATGAGGGCTTGCCTACAGAAATAGTTGATTTTAAGACCGCTTACGGTTATAATTGGAATAAGGCGATATTTTTGCCAAATTCCGATGAGGAAAATATGGCGGTAAAGGCTGTAACCGAAAATACTGATACCGATTCGGTTTTTGTGGATACCTCAGCTACCCTTTACGGCAAGGTGCGTAAATATTACGAGCAGATGCCTAAAGGCATGTCTAAGTTTACTTCCCTTAAAAAGCTGTGCGAAATTCTCGGCATTGAAAACGGAAAGCTTTTCGCCATAGGGGATTATTACAACGATTTGGAAATGATAAAAAATGCGGATATAAGTGCCGCCACGGAAGAATCACCCGACGATATAAAGCAGTATGCCGATTTTATTACGGGTAAATGCCGTGACGGAGCTGTAGCCGATTTTATAGATTATTTAATTAAAGCCGTAAGGTAAAACCGAAAGGATGAAAAATATGGAAGCAGTAGCTAAAAAACAATTGCAAGTAACGGCCTGTAAGGTAAGGATGGGAATAATCGAGGGGGTACATGCAGCAAAATCGGGTCATCCGGGCGGTTCGCTTTCCTGTGCGGATATACTTACCTACCTTTATTTTAAGGAAATGAACATCGACCCCAAAGACCCTAAAAAGGCTGACAGAGACCGTCTCGTTCTCTCTAAGGGTCATGCCGCTCCGGCTCTTTACTCGGTACTTGCTAACCGTGGATATTTTGATGCGGAGCTTCTTGCCACACTTCGCCACCCCGGAAGTATTTTGCAGGGTCACCCCGATATGAAGCATATCCCCGGTGTTGATATGTCTACAGGCTCTTTAGGTCAGGGTATCTCTGCCGCTGTGGGTATGGCGCTTTCCTCAAAGCACTTCGGTGATAACTATAATGTATATGCCATTCTCGGTGACGGTGAAATAGAGGAAGGTCAGGTTTGGGAGGCTGCTATGTTTGCGGCTAATAAAAAGCTCTCCAACCTTACCGCTTTTATTGATTATAATAATCTCCAGATAGACGGTACTATCGAGGAGGTAAACTCCGCCGCTCCCATTGATGCTAAGTTTGAGGCTTTCGGCTGGCATACAATTACTATTAACGGTAACGATTTTGATGAAATCGAAAAGGCTGTTAATGAGGCTAAAACTGTTGATAAGCCGGTTGCAATTATCGCAAAGACCGTTAAGGGATTGGGTGTTTCCTATATGGAAAACGCCGTTAACTGGCACGGTGCCGCACCGAATGACGAGCTTTACGAGCAGGCAATGACCGAGCTTAAAGCAAAGCTCGCAGAATTAGAGGCTTAAGGGGGAAATTGAAATGTCAGAAGTAAAGAATGTTGCTACCAGAGTAGGTTTCGGCTCCGCTCTTGTTGAATTGGGCGCCGAAAGAGACGATTTTATTGTAATGGACGCTGACCTTGCCGCCGCTACCCAGACAGGTATGTTTAAAAAGGCTTATCCTGATAGATTTTATGATTGCGGTATCGCAGAGCAGAATATGGTAAGCATTGCCGCAGGTGTTGCCGCTACAGGCAAAAAGGTGGTTTGCAGCTCTTTTGCAATGTTTGCCGCAGGCAGAGCCTTTGAACAGGTAAGAAACTCTATCGGCTACCCCCACCTTAACGTTGTTATCGGTGCTACCCACGCAGGTATCTCTGTAGGTGAGGACGGTGCTACCCACCAGTGTAACGAGGATATTGCCCTCATGCGTACAATACCGGGCATGACCATTATCAATCCTGCTGACGAAACAGAGGCAAAATTGGCAGTACGTGCCGCACTCGACCATGACGGTCCTGTTTATATGCGATTCGGTAGACTTGCCGTTCCGGTTGTTTTCGGCGATGATTATAAATTTGAAATCGGCAAGGGTGTAGAACTTAAAGAGGGTAACGATGTTACAATTATAGCGACAGGCTTAATGGTTAATGAGGCTATGCAGGCTCATGACCTTTTAAAGGCAGAAGGTATAAACGCACGTGTTATCAATATGGCTACTATTAAGCCTTTGGATAAGGATATAATCCTTAAAGCTGCTAAGGAAACAGGCGCAATAGTTACAGCCGAGGAACATTCCGTAATCGGCGGTCTTGGCAGTGCCGTAAGCGAGGTATTAAGCGAGGAATATCCCGTTCCCGTAGTAAAGCTTGGAGTTTATGACAGATTCGGTCATTCGGGTCCTGCACCCAAGCTCCTCGATGAGTTCGGACTCAGAGCTGTAAACATCGTAGAAAAAGCAAAGAAAGCAATTTCTATGAAAAAATAATATTTTTTAAATCACAACATAGGGATAGCAAATTGCTGTCCCTCTGTTTTCGCATAAAAAATGTAAAAAACAATTGACATATTTGCACTTTTGTGTTAAACTGTTCTAGCATGCGGAATTATGCGAATAATCCGTGTAGTAAATTGATTTGGAGGTGTCACAGTGCCTACGTTTAACCAGTTGGTTCGCAGCGGTCGTGAAACTGTTGAGAAAAAGGCTAAGGCTCCTGCACTTTTAAAGGGTTACAACTCTATGAAGCGTCAGCCTACCGATAACGATTCTCCTCAGAAGCGCGGCGTTTGCACAGCCGTTAAGACTTCCACACCTAAAAAGCCTAACTCGGCGCTCCGTAAAATTGCCAGAGTACGTCTTTCCAACGGAATCGAAGTTTCAGCTTACATTCCCGGAATAGGCCACAATCTGCAGGAGCACAGTGTTGTTCTTATCCGTGGCGGACGTGTTAAGGATCTCCCCGGTGTGCGTTACCACATCATCAGAGGAACTCTTGATACACAGGGTGTTGCGAAGAGAATGCAGAGCCGTTCTAAGTACGGTGCAAAGCGTCCTAAAGCAGGCGCAAAGTAATTTAGGTTAGTAATCTCGCTGTTGCTAGGCAAGTGACATTTTATTTGATATTTAATGCCTTGCTTGGTGCAAACGGGGAATTTACTCGAGTACCTATGATATCATCATTATGAAGGAGGGAAGCAAAGTGCCAAGAAGAGGCTTTATTGCTAAACGTGATGTATTGCCGGATCCTTTATACAATTCCAAGATAGTTACACGTCTTATCAACAACATTATGCTTGACGGTAAGAAGGGTGTAGCTCAGAAGATCGTATACGGTGCATTCGACATTATCAGTGAAAAAACAGGTAAGGACCCTATTGAGGTATTTGAACAGGCTATGGAGAATGTTATGCCTCAGCTGGAGGTAAAGGCTGTCCGTAAGGGCGGTGCTACCTATCAGGTACCTTTTGAGGTTCGTCCCGAAAGAAAGCAGACCTTAGGTCTTCGTTGGTTAACAACATACAGCCGCACTCGTTCCGAAAGAACCATGAAGGAGCGTCTTGCAGGCGAGATATTGGATGCTGTTAACGGTATGGGCGGCGCTGCTAAGAAGCGTGAGGATACCCATAAGATGGCAGAAGCAAACAGAGCGTTTGCACACTACAGATGGTAGTTTAATACAAAACATTTTGTTCTCCGCATTATTGCGGACTGGAGGTTTATATGCCGAGAAAAGTATCTCTTGAAATGACAAGAAATATTGGTATTATGGCACATATTGACGCCGGTAAAACTACCACCACCGAGCGTATCCTTTTTTACACCGGTATCAACCGTAAATTAGGTGAAACTCATGACGGTGCGTCAACTATGGACTGGATGGAGCAGGAGCAGGAGAGAGGTATTACCATTACCTCCGCTGCTACTACTTGCTTCTGGAAGGACCATCGTATCAATATTATCGACACTCCCGGACACGTTGACTTTACAGTTGAAGTTCAGCGTTCACTTCGTGTACTTGACGGTTCTGTAACCGTTCTCTGCGCTAAGGGCGGTGTTGAGCCTCAGTCTGAAACCGTTTGGCGTCAGGCTGACGAATATAAGGTACCCCGTATGATCTATGTAAATAAGATGGACATTATGGGTGCTGACTTCTATCACGTTCTTGATATGATTAAGGAACGTTTCAACTGCAATGGTGTTCCGATTCAGCTTCCTATCGGAAGTGAGGACACATTCAAGGGTATCATAGACTTGGTTGAAATGAATGCCGAGATTTACTATGATGACCTTGGTAAAGATGTAAGAACCGAGCCTATCCCTGAGGATATGGTCGAGCTTGCTAATAAGTATCGTACAGAGCTTATCGAGCACATTGTTGAGCAGGACGAGGAGCTCATGGAGAAATACTTCGAGGGCGAGGAGCCTACTGTAGATCAGATTAAGAAGATTATTCGTGAGTCTACAATTGCTAACAACATGGTTCCGATTTGCTGCGGTACTTCCTATAGAAACAAGGGTGTTCAGCCTTTATTGGACGCTATTGTTGACTATATGCCCGCTCCTACCGACATTGAGGCTATCAAGGGTGTTAACCCCGATACCGAGGAGGAGGAAGTTAGACATTCTTCTGACGATGAGCCATTTGCAGCTCTCGCTTTCAAGATTGCTACCGACCCCTTTGTTGGTAAGATCTGCTTCTTCCGTGTTTATTCCGGTACTGTTGATGCAGGCGCCGGTGTATACAACTCTGTAAAGCAGAATAAGGAGCGTATGGGTAGACTTCTCCAGATGCACGCTAACCACCGTGAGGATATCGAGACCTGCTATGCCGGTGATATTGCCGCTGCCGTTGGTCTTAAGAATACCACCACAGGTGATACTCTCTGTGATGAGAAGCACCCCGTAATTCTTGAATCCATGAACTTCCCCGAGCCTGTTATCCGTGTTGCTATCGAGCCTAAGACTAAGGCAGGTCAGGAGAAAATGGGTATAGCTTTGGCTAAGCTTGCAGAGGAAGACCCCACCTTTAAGGCTTACACCGATGAGGAAACCGGTCAGACTATTATCGCCGGTATGGGTGAGTTACACCTTGAAATCATCGTTGACCGTCTCCTTCGTGAGTTTAAGGTTGAAGCAAATGTTGGTGCACCTCAGGTTGCTTACAAAGAAAGCATCCGCAAGAAGGTTGACCACGAAACCAAGTACAAGCGTCAGTCCGGTGGTTCCGGTCAGTACGGTCACGTTAAGATTATTGTTGAACCTAACGAGTCCGGCGCAGGCTACGAGTTCGTTAATGCTGTTACCGGCGGTACCGT
>JAFUOL010000052.1 GCA_017481865.1 Clostridia bacterium
ATGTCTGCCTGCCTTGCAGGTGCGGTTTGCGGCGACCATTGTTCACCAATATCTGATACTACGATTATGGCATCCGCAGGTGCTCAGTGTGACCATATAAACCACGTATCTACACAGCTTCCCTATGCTATTACCGTAGCCGCATTATCCTTTGTTTGCTACATAATAGCGGGCTTTGTGCCTAACTGGATGATAACTCTGCCTATAGGTATTGTTATTACAGTTGCTACTCTCTTTGTTATTAAGCTTGTAACTGCTAAAAAAGCTAAATAAAACTTGTTGAAAAAATTGTCCGATACAGGTATAATATCTGTATCGGATTTTTTTTATAGGAGAACTTATTTTGGCTGACAGAATTTTAGAAAGACACATTGAAATTGAACGCAGTATTATAAAAAAGTACAGGAAAGCTATCTGGAATAACTTTGTAGGCGGGGTACAGGAATATGAGCTTATAAGCGAGGGGGACAGTATTGCCGTTTGTATTTCGGGCGGTAAGGATTCGGTGCTTATGGCTATGTGTTTAAGGGAATTGCAAAAGCACAGTAATGTGCCTTTTTCCCTTAAATATATTGTTATGGATCCGGGTTACACCCAGGAAAACCGCAGGCTTATTGAGGAAAACTGCCGTACTTTAAAAATAGATGCTCATATTTTTGAAAGCGATATTTTTGATGTAACAGAGCGTGTAGGCGGTGCGCCCTGCTATCTTTGCGCCCGTATGCGCAGGGGCTGTCTTTACAGTAAGGCTAAAGAATTAGGTTGTAATAAAATAGCTTTAGGTCACCATTTTAATGACGTTATCGAAACTGTGATGATGAGCATGATGTATTCATCAGAAATTAAGACCATGCTCCCCAAGCTTCACAGCACTAATTTTGAGGGTATGGAGCTTATCCGCCCCTTATATAAAGTAAAAGAAAAGGATATTATAAGCTGGGCAAATTACAATGGGCTTAAATTTTTGCAATGTGCCTGCAAGCTTACTGAAAAAAGTGCTGATATTGAGGGACTTTCCAAGCGTAAAGAAACCAAACAGCTAATTGAGAATATAAAAAAATTTAACCCCCATGCGGATGATAATATTTTCAGAAGTCTGCATAATGTAAACCTTGCTACAATGCCTGCTTACCGTGACTGTGACAGCGGAGAATTGCACTCATTTTTGGAAAAATACTAATTGTTTACATTTTGTTTATGAATTTATACAAAAGAGATATTATTATTAAATTTAAGAAGTTTTCGGAGAGAATAAATGGATTTTTTAACACTTAGACGTGAAACTATAAAAAAGTATTTTGGTCAGATGAATGACCGCCAGTTTGAGGCTGTTACCACCGTAAACGGTCCCTTGCTTGTATTGGCGGGTGCAGGCAGCGGTAAGACAACAGTACTTGTAAACCGTATTTTAAATCTTATAAGATTCGGTAACGGCTATAACAGTAATTACATACCGCACCACGGGGATTATGAGATAAAAGCGGCTGAAAATTATTTAAACGGCATAACCGATACCTTGCCTGACGTTGTCTTTGCCGATGAAGCTGTTAACCCGTGGCAGATACTTGCCATTACCTTTACAAATAAGGCGGCAGGAGAGCTTAAAGAACGTATTTCCGCAAAATTAGGTGAAAAGGGTAATGACGTTTGGGCAGGTACTTTTCACTCGGTTTGCGGTAAGATTTTGCGGTACAATGCAGACCTTTTGGGTTATACCTCACATTTTACGATTTACGATACCGACGACCAGCGCCGATTGATGAAGGAAATAATGAAACAGCATAATATTGACGAAAAGTTTGTATCCCATAAAACGGCTCTTTCGGCAATATCGAGTGCTAAGGATAAGCTTATCAGTCCTGAGGAGTACGAGGCGCAAATAGGCAGTGATTTCCGCCAAAAAACCATAGCACAGCTTTATAAGCTTTACCAAAAAAGGCTTAAATCGGCAGATGCTATGGATTTTGACGATATGATAGTAAATACCGTAGAGCTTCTCGATAAAAACGCTGATGTATTGGAGTATTACACTAAAAAATTCCGCTATGTTATGGTGGACGAGTATCAGGACACTAACCATGCGCAGTATGTACTTGTAAGCTTATTAGCCTCGGGTGCGGATAATCTTTGCGTTGTAGGTGACGATGACCAAAGTATCTACCGTTTCAGAGGTGCTACTATAGAGAATATCCTCAATTTTGAGGACGAATATAAGGGCGCAAAAACGATACGTCTTGAACAGAATTACCGCTCTACCGAAAATATCCTTAATGCGGCTAACTCGGTTATTTCCAACAACCGTGGCAGAAAGGGTAAGACCCTTTGGACCGATAAGGGTGAGGGTGAAAAGATTACAATTTACACCGCAGGCGACGAAAGGGAGGAAGCCCGTTTTGTTGCCGATACTATACTTGAAAACGTTAAAAAGGGCAGCAGCTTTTCCGACCATGCGGTACTTTACCGAATGAATGCACAGTCCAACGCACTTGAAAATGTCTTCGCAAGAAGCGGTATTGCATACAAGGTTATCGGCGGTATGCGCTTTTTTGACCGTAAGGAAATTAAGGATGTATTAGCCTATTTACAGCTTATTAACAATAATAATGACGATGTACGTCTGCGCCGTATAATCAATGAGCCTAAAAGGGCAATAGGGGATACTACTGTAGGCCATGCGACAGAAATTGCCGCACAGTTAGGTGTGTCTGTATTTGAAGTTATAAAGCATGCCGACGAATATGCCGCTCTTTCACGTGCTACCGCAAAGCTTAAAGCCTTCTCTGCTATGATAGAAAGCCTTACCGAAAAGGCAGAGGAATTATCAATCAGTGAGCTGTTCGAGGAAATGCTGTCAGTAACAGGCTACCTTACCGCCTTAGAGGCTGAGGGCGAGGAAGCACAGGACAGGGTAGACAATGTAAAGGAATTTGCTTCCAATATAGCTCAATTCGAGCTTGAAAACGACGAACCGACTTTATCTGCTTTCTTAGAGGAAATAGCATTAGTCAGCGACCTTGATTCACTTGATAATGAGGATGACCGTGTTATTTTAATGACCGTCCATGCGGCTAAGGGTCTGGAATTTAATAATGTATTCTTAATCGGTTTAGAGGAGGGGATTTTCCCCGGTAATCAGTCTATCTACGGTGGACCTGAGGATATTGAGGAGGAACGGCGTCTTGCTTATGTTGCAATTACAAGGGCAAGAAAAAAACTAACTGTTACAAATGCCTATATGCGCATGATGTTCGGCTGTACTTCACGGAATATGCCCTCACGCTTTGTTAAGGAAATTCCCTTAGAGCTTTGCGACTGCGAGACTAACGGCTACAGCTATTACAGCTCAAACGGCGGATACTCTAAGCCTATTTCTGCACACGCTGTGGATTATTCCTATTCGGGAAAATCTCTGTCGGCAGGTAGTTCCTTGTTTAAGACCGAAACGAATACCCAAAAGCCGAAACAAACCTCGGACAAACAGAAGTATGTAGCGGGGCAGATGGTAATGCATAAGACCTTCGGCAAGGGCATGATAATAACCGCCGTACCCACTGGGGGAGACACTATGCTCGAAATCGGCTTTGAAAAGGTCGGCACCAAAAAAATAATGGCGAATTATGCTAAATTAACATTGTTATAATAGGAGAAAAAGATTATGGTATCAGGAAGTCAGGCTGTTAAGGTAACGGCAAAGGCGGCGCTTAAAAATAACTGGTTGAAAGCTATTATTGCATGCAGTATTTTAATTTTTACCGTGTTTATCTGTTACAATGCCGCTTCGGTTTTCAGCATAGTAGCGGGGGATATAGGCGGTAGTATACTTTTAATATTAGGAACGGTTTTTCTTACTTGCCCTATAGCTTTGGGATTACTTCGCTATTACTGGCGAATACTTTTTAATGCTCAGGACAACCCTATATCGGTATTTTACTATTTTTCGGATAAATCCCTTTACCGCCGTGCCTTAGGTCTTATCCTGTCACTTGTATTAAGGGCGATTTTCTGGGGGATCTTGCTTAATATTCCCGTGTTGATAGTAAATATAATGTCGGGCAGCTTTTTCTACGAGCTTACAGGTGCCGCTATCCCTATGTGGACGGCTAACCTTACAAATTTGGAAATATTTTTAAAGGCTGTCTCCTATGTACTGCTTTTCTTTATCATGCTTCGTTATTATATGGCGCCCGTGCTTTTTGTAGCTGACGATAATATGGACAACGCCGAGGCTATGCATATGTCCTCCATAATCTCCAAAAAGACTTCAATCGATTTTATTTATCTCTTGTTCAGCTTTTTCGGTTGGATTTTGCTGTCGATTTTTGTAGTGCCTCTAGGTTTTACTTTGCCTTATATTCTGACCTCCTACCTTGTTCATGTAAGATTTGCTGTTGCAGAGTATAACCGACATATAGAATTGTCGGCAAAAAACAGTTTTCCGTCCTTTACCGTGTAGTGTGACAGCAAATTTGTCCCTATGATTGAATTTATTGAAAAAATATTAAATAATTTATGAAAAAAACTTGACAAATTATTCCGCAAGTGATATATTATACTACAGTTAGCGTATGCTAATTCGTATTTGAAGGGTAGGATACATATGAATTTAACGAAAGCCGAGGAAGGAAAAGAATATATAATTCAGAACATCGAGACCGATGACGAAGAATTAAATGCTTTCCTTTTTTCTTTAGGTTGCTATAGCGGTGAACCTATTACCGTTGTTTCGCATCTTAAGGGCGGTTGTGTCGTTTCAATTAAAGATGGCAGATATAATATTGACAGTCAGCTGGCCGAAGCAATCATTATTTGATGCTTGGGGTCGGCTTTTGGCTGTTTTATTTTTGCCAACGAGTTAGCTGATGCTAACTTTCTGTGTAACCAATACAATTCAAAAATTTTCAGGAGGTTTTAAAATGAGAATTGCTTTAACAGGCAACCCGAACTCCGGTAAAACCACAATGTATAATGCTCTGACCGGCCGTAACGAAAAGGTAGGTAACTGGGCTGGTGTTACCGTAGACAAAAAAGAACACCCAATCAAAAAGGCATACTATACAGGCGATGAACAGCTTATCGCTGTTGACCTTCCCGGTGCCTACTCAATGTCTCCCTTCACCAGTGAAGAGAGCATCACCAGCTCTTATGTGAAGAAAGAAAATCCCGATGTTATTATCAACATTGTGGATGCTACTAACTTAAGCCGCAGTCTTTTCTTTACTACACAGCTTTTAGAGCTTGGTGTTCCCGTTGTTGTTGCTCTTAATAGGAGTGATATTAACGAGAAAAAAGAAACTAAAATCGATGTTGAAGCATTAAGTGCTAAACTCGGCTGTTCTGTTGTTGAGACTGTATCCACTTCGGCAGAGGGTTTAAAAGCAGTCGTTGAAGCGGCAGTGGCACAGGCAAACACGTCACAGATTGCTCCCTATGTTCAAGGCGATATCGACTTGACAGACAAGGCAGTTGTTGAAGCTGCTGACCGTAAGCGTTTCGAGTTTGTAAATAAAAT
>JAFUOL010000053.1 GCA_017481865.1 Clostridia bacterium
AGTTTCTGTTTTCATTCGAGGTCTTTTGCTGTTTCCTTTTGCTGCGGTTTAATGCCCTGACTTCAGCCAATCGGGCTACGGATTATTGCACAGTTCCCTCTTCGCTTTTCTTTGACACATAATGTAAATTATGTAGTCATCCCCCCGATAACATAATGTAAATTATGTTGTAAAACTTAATACAGCAATTATGCTTTAAGGCTTTTTTTAGTTCTCCGCCGCCGTTTTTCAGGCATAAAAATGAAACCGATAAAGATTTCAAGTCTTTTCCGGCTTGTTTTTGTTGACCTTATACTATTTTTAAGCGTTGAGGCGCAGATTTTTTTCGGATTTTTCGTTATTTTATGTATTGATTTTAACTGTGCAGTGTGTTATAATTTAAAAAACTTAGTAGTCACTTCCCCTCTTATTACAACATAATTTACATTATGTTATCAAGCGGCGTTGCAGCCGCTCTATTTTTTTAAGGTGGGCTTTTCCGGTCTCCATAGTATAAATTCGGGTGGTATTTATATTGCTGTGACCCAAAATATCGGCAAGACGGACAATATCCTTATCTATTGAATAAAAGAGCCTTGCAAAAAGATGCCTGAGATTATGTGGAAACACCTTTTTAGGAGATACCCCTGCTTTTTCACATAGGGCTTTCATATCCCGCCAGATATTACTGCGGTTAAGGGGCTTACCGTTTTTTGTCACAAACACACTTCCGGCTGTAATGCCGGTTTTTTTAATATATTTTTCCAATTTGCGTTTTAAAGGGGAGGATATAAATACCGTCCTCGTTTTATTTTTGCAGTTTACGGTAGCTTTGCCCTCGGCTACGGCATCCACGGTGATATATTCAAGCTCGCTTACCCTTATTCCCGTGGAGCATATAGTCTCTACAACAAGGGAAATACGGCTTTCGGGGGCGGCTTTTATAAGGCGGAGATATTCCTCCTGTGTAAGCTCACGCTCCTCGCTGGCGAAAATGCGCCTTTGAATTTTAAGCGGCTTTATACATAGCTCCCTTTTGCCGATAAACTTTAAAAAGCAGTTTATAGCGGCAATTCTCGAATTGACCCCTGTGGGGACGTATTTTTCGGTAAGGTATGCTTTATAGGACAGTACAGACTGCCTATCCAATCCGTTGCCGTTTAAAAATGCAAAAAAGGCGCTCACATCACGCAGATACTTAGTGACGGTAGCCTCTTGCTTTTCGTCTTCGATAAGGTGTTTTTCAAATTCTTTCAGTGATTTATCCATTTTACGACCTCCATACTATATATTATATGAGTAAATTATAGAAAATCGAAAAAATGAAAGAAATATTACAAAAAAGGTTGCAATTTTGTAACCTTTTTGTTATAATATCCTTTGTAATTATTACAAAATGTAACTTTTAAGGAATGATTTTTATTTTTAACGGTTTTAACAGAGCGGCTTTAATAGAAAAGCTCACGGGCAACCGTGTTATTTCAAAGCTTTATGATTTCGTAAAAACCAATAGAATAAAGTGTAAATGCGCAGGGCTTGCTATGTTGGGTGTCGGTTGCCTTACAATGTCCCTTTTGTGCGCAGGGGTTACTGTAGGCTTTAATGTAAGCTATTCGGGCAAGGATATAGCTGTTGTAGGAAGCCGTTCCGTGCTCCAAAACGCAATTAGCATTGCAACCGAAAATATAACCGATACTAAGGCTCAAAAAGCCATCGCCTCACCCGAATTCAGCCTGACCCTTACAGTTTCGGACAGGCTCGAAAACGCCGCCCAATTGGCTGACAGTATTATTGAAAATACAGATTGTATCGGCCGTGCCGCCGTGCTTAAGGTAAACGGGGAGACAGTAGCATGCGCCGATGCCCAAAGCATTAAAAGCTTTTTGGAGCAAAGACGTACCGCCTTTTATGTGGACGGTGCCGAAAATTCCGCTGAATTTGTTGACACCGTAGAGGTTGAGGAAGGCTATTATCTTAAATCCGAGATTTCCGAAGTAAACGAAGCTAAGTCGGTTATTGACACACTTAATGTAAAGACCGTTTCGGTTATAAAGACCGAGGTTGCCATTCCCTACAACACCGTAAAGAAAACCACAAGCGAAAAGACCGTAGGCTATTCCGAGGTTGTAACCGCAGGCTGTAACGGACTTTCACGTGTTACAGAGTCGGTTGAATATATCAATGGTGAGGAAGCCGCCCGTACAGAGCTTTCGAATGAGGTTGTTACCGCCGCTACCGATAAGGTGGTACTTGTGGGCACAGCTATTAAGAAAGTTTCGGCATCCGAGCGTGCCACCGCATCCTCGGCGGGTCTTATCTGCCCCTTAGCATCATACCGTATTTCGTCCTACTATGGGGACGGCAGAAATCACAAGGGTATCGACCTTTGCGCCAGCCGTGGAACAGCTATTTTTGCCGCAGGCGGCGGAACCGTTACCTATGCTGGGTATGACAGCGATTTCGGCTACAACGTAATTATTCAGCACAGCAACGGCATTAAAACCAGATACGCCCACGCAGATGCACTTTGCGTAAGCAAGGGTCAGGTAGTATCCCAAGGCGATATGATTGCCACCGTAGGCTCTACAGGTCGGTCCACAGGCAACCACCTCCATTTTGAGGTTATAGTAAACGGTGTAAGGGTAAACCCTGCTCCTTATATAGGTTTATAAGAAAAAAGCTGTCTTAAAGACAGCTCAGTCTATCGAAAAAAGTCCGGCAAAAGCTGGGCTTTTTTGTATAGATATGGTATAACAAAAGCGGTGATGAAAGTTGACGATTTAATATATTAAACTGCCGTGTTGAGGATATTTTATTGTTTACTCTTGATGAAAACCGAAAACGTACCAATATTTAAAGGGCTGTCTCACTTTTTAGTTAGCGAGACAACCCTTTTTAAATTTGGCTTTATAATAAATGTCAGGGTAACCAAGTTGAGCCTACAAAGAAAATTTAGAAAAGAATAAAAATTTTATTTCTTTGCGGTTGCGACCTTAGCTGCCTTATGTCTTTTCCAAATAACCCACAGAGGTCCTGAAACGAATAGTGACGAGATTGCACCCGAAAGCAGACCGAATGCCATAGGAATAGCAAAAGTGCGCAGGCTTGAGAGACCGAACAGCTCGGACACAACAACTATAGTAAGTACCGCCAAAACCGTTGTAACGGTAGTAACGATATTTCTTACCATAACCTTATTTACACTCATATTAACAAGGTCGCCGATTTCCATATCGGGGTTAAAGCGCTCGTTTTCACGCACACGGTCATAGATAACGATAGTATCGTTAAGAGAGTAACCGAGAATGGTGAGCACAACGGCTATATAGTTGGAGTCAATCTGTAAACGGAATATAACACATATAAAGAAGGTTACGAGAATATCCAAAACCAGTGCGCAAAGTGCAGTAACCGCAGCTGATACACCGCCTATTCTCTTAAAGCGGATGCCAACGTAAATTACAACCAGCACAGCGGTTATAAGAACGGCTACCAAGCTTTTTAAGAAAAAGCTTCCTGCAATAGTGGGGCTTACCGAGTTTGAATTGTAAAGCTGAATTTCGTTATCGCCAAACTTTTCGGTAAGGGCAGCGGAAAGCGCCTCCTGTGTTTCGGCAGAAAGTGAATCCTTACCTACAAGGGAGATTTCAAAGGTCTGTGTATCCCCTGCCAAAGCGGTGCTTTTTCCTAAAGTATACTTTTTATCCACATGCTCGTCGACAACAGTTTTAATATCATCCTCAGCTATATCGCCTGTGTAGGAGTAGGAAATCTTAGTACCGCCGCTGAAGTTGATATCAAGGTCAACTCCCCAAATTACCGAAAAAACTATACCGATAATGAAAATTGCCGCATAAACAATGAGAACAGGCTTTAAAGCCTTATTAAAATCGATTTTAAACTCACGCATTTTTCTTACCTCCGTAGAACCAAGGATTTCTGAATATCTTCAGCTGAGAAATGCTTCTGAGCATCTTCTTGGAAGCAAGAACACCCATAATGAGGTTGAATACCGTACCTACCAAGAGGGTGTAACCGAAGGAGTAGATAGAGCCTGTTACCTGCGAGCCGAAAAGTGACATCAAGGGTGAGAACAGCTTGGCAATAAGACTGTCAGGCGTACCGAAAGCACCCATAAGCACTACAGATACGATAACTATAGTTACGTTACCGTCAATAATAGCGCTCAGACTGTTCTTATAGCCGCTGTCGATAGCACCGTCAATAGTCTTGCCCTTCTTGAATTCGTCACGGATGCGCTCTGCGGCGATAACGTTACAGTCAACACCCACACCGATAGAAAGGATTATACCTGCTATACCGGGGATTGTGAGGGTAAAGCTGTCCGAATTCGGGAAAAAGCCGGAAATACAAGCGACCGAGCCTGCAAGCTGACCCAAAAGGGCAATTGCGGCAACAACACCGTTAAGGCGGTAGCGAAGTATCATAAGCAAGCAAACAAGTCCGAAAGCTACAGCACCTGCTATAAGCATTACTTCCAAAGCGTCAGAACCGAGTGTGGCAGAAATTACCTGAAGCTTACTGTTATCAACAGTAAGTGCGAAGGGAAGTGAGCCTGCGTTTATCTTATCGGCAAGGGACTTTGCCGCGTCAGCATCAGCCATGCCTGTTATGTAAGCCTCACCTGTGGTAATAGCCTCGTTTACTGTAGGAGCCTGAAGCATAGTATCGTCCATCCAAATGGATATCGTACTGCCTACAAGCTCTGCCGTGGCGGCGCTGAATTTAGATGTGCCTGCATCGGTGAAGTAAAGATAAACAACGTAGTTGCCATCCTGATCCATACCTGCCTCGGCTTTTTCAATATCCTCGGCACCGCTTAAAATTACATCCTCGCTGTCCTCGTTACGGCAGAAGGTAAGAAGTGCGGTCTCTCCCAGCTCCTGAACTGCGGATGCAGCGTCAAAATCGCTTTCACCTGCCGCCCAAGGGAAACGGACAATTATCTGATGATTGTCACTGTCGCTGTAAACCTCGTAATCGGTTATATTGTTGTTTACAAGACGGGTTTCGATAATAGACTTAGCGGCATCCATATCCTCGTCAGTAATATCAACATCCGCTTTATCGGGCGAGAACACAGCCTCAACACCGCCGCTGATATCGATACCCCAACGGATATCGTTTGCGCCCTTTACATAAACGTTTCTGGTATCGCCGTAATAGTTTTCAATTCCGAAAAATGTGGCATATGTAAGTGCCAGAATAAGAGCGAAAACTATGAAAAATGCCGGCTTGCCTGCTCTTTTGGACTTCATTGGCAAATCCTCCAAATTTGTATTATTTAACTATTATACATATTTTTTTAAACAAAGTCAACAATTCTATGTCAAACCGCTAAAAGGGTTACTTTTCCAAAAGCTTTTCAAGAACGGCATACTTAACCGCAACGCAAAGCACTACAGAAGCTTTTTTAATCTCCTCAACTGACGGATAGGACGGAGCAATTCTTAAATTAGAATCGTCGGGGTCGTTACCGTAAGGATAAGTAGCGCCGGCAGGGGTCAAAATCATTCCGGCATTGGCGCAAAGCTGTTCTACTCTGTGAGCACATCCCTTTTCCACATAAAGGCTTATAAAATATCCGCCTTTAGGGGTAGTCCAACGGGCAATACTGTTGTCACCAAGTTGCTGATTTAACTCGCTGAGTACCGCCTCAAACTTGGGGCGCAGAATATCCGCATGCTTTTTCATATGATTTTTTACATCCTCTACAGTGCGGAACATTCTTGCATGGCGAAGCTGATTTAATTTATCAGGGCCGATAGTCTGGAACTTCATTCTGCCCTTTAAAATTGATACATTATTGGGGCTTGCCGCCTGAGCCGCAACGCCTGCACCGGGGAAGGTAATTTTGGAAGTAGAGGTGAATATAAGGGGCAGGTCGGGATTTCCTGCTTTTACACACTCGGTATATATATTGAGGAGTGTATCGCCCTCGTCATAAAGGTCATGAACGGCATAAGCGTTGTCCCAAAAAATTCTGAAATCACCTGCGGCAGGCTTCATTCTCGCCATACGCTTTACAACCTTATCGCTGTAGGTTATACCCTCGGGGTTAGAGTATTTCGGAACGCACCATATACCCTTTACCTTTTCGTCCTTTATAAGTTCCTCAACGATATCCATATCGGGGCCTTCGTTTGTCATCGGGACGGGAATAAGCTTTATTCCGAAATATTCGGTAATGGCAAAGTGACGGTCATAACCGGGCACAGGGCACAAAAACTTTATTTCGCCCTGCTTCATCCAAGGCTCACCGCCCATACCGTGGGTCATAGCCTGAGCTATAGTATCGAACATCATATTAAGGGAGGAGTTTCCTCCTACTATTATCTGCTCGGGCTCTAAACCTAAAATACCCGAGAACAGTGATTTCAATTCTGCAAGTCCGTCAAGACCGCCGTAGTTTCTGCAGTCTATACCGCTTATATTTTTGAAGCCTGTGTCGTTGCCTACAAGGTCGAACATTTTCTCGCTCAAATCCATATTGTCAGCCCCCGGCTTTCCACGTGACATATCAAGGGAAAGGTGCATGGAACGCAGGCGCTCATATTCTGTTTTAACCAACGAAAATTCGGCTTCAAGCTCCTCTTTGCTCATTTTAAGATAATCAGACATTGTAATCTCCTCCTATTTTAACTAATACAATATACAACATTTTCTAACGTTTTTCAAGTAAAAATCGAGTAAAAGTCATGTTTTTTCTTGTATTTAACAAAATAATGTTATATAATATTGTAAGTGTATCTTGGAATATTATATCCTTTTAGGAGTGAATACTTAAAATGCTGAGACAGCTTTTAGCGGGACAGTTAGGTATTATCGGAGTTATCGTTTATATACTTTCCTCACTTACGGTAATATTTTTAACCCTGCCCGTACACGAATTTGCCCACGGCTTTGCGGCGGAAAAGTTAGGTGATAAAACTCCCCGTTGGCAGGGCAGACTTACTTTAAATCCCTTTGCACATATTGACTGGTTGGGTGCCGCCTGTATATTGCTGTTCGGCTTCGGCTGGGCAAAGCCTGTGCAGGTAAACGCAAACGGCTTTAAAAACCCCAAGCGTGATATGGCTCTGGTAGCATTGGCAGGACCGTTTTCAAACATAGTTGTAGCCTTAATCGCTCTTGTGCTTTACAATGCAATAAGCCTTATCCCCGTTATAGCTGCCCTTTATGTTGCATTATTCTTTTATTATGTTGCAATAATAAATGTATCCTTAGCGGTATTTAACCTTATCCCTATTCCACCGCTTGATGGCTCTCGCCTTTTAACTGCACTCTTACCCTATAAGTACTACAATATGCTTATGCGGTATGAGCGTTATATTTTCTTAGGACTTTTAGCCCTTTTATGGGTGGGAGTTCTTGATATTCCGTTGGATTTTCTGTCCGGTGCGGTAATGACCTTCCTTGAATTTATAGCCGGTCTGCCTTTCGGGTTTATTAGGTGAACAAATGGAAAATACATTATCCTACAGATTAGAAGGCTTTGAAGGTCCTTTAGACCTGCTTTTGCAGTTAATAGCCCGAAACAAGCTTAATATTTACGACATTCCCTTAATGGAGCTTATCGACCAGTATTTAGAGCAGATAAAGCTCTACGAAAATGAGGAAATGGAGCTTGAAAGCGAATTTTTGGAAATGGCTTCAAGGCTTCTTTATATAAAAACCGTAAGTCTTTTGCCGAAGCACGACGAGGTAGTCCGCCTTAAAGAGGAGCTTACCGGTGAGCTGCTTGAATACATGGTCTGCCAGCAAATAGCGCATAAGCTATCCGAAATGCAGGACGGATTTGATAAATTTGTCCGCAAGCCCACAGAATACGATTTCGACAAGACCTATGAGCTTACCCATCAGAGTGACGTTATCTATCTTTCCTACTTAGCCGCTGTGGGCAGAGGTAAACGCAAATTACCGCCTGACAGTACACCCTTTACAAAAATAGTTGCTAAAAAGATAGTAGCGGTATCCTCTAAAATAGTTTTTGTAATAAGAAACCTTTTAAAGGGCGGACGGTGCCGACTTTCAAAGCTTTACAAAACGGCACAGAGCCGTTCTGAGCTGGTTGCCACCTTTTTGGCCGTATTAGAGCTTTGTAAGGCAAACCGTGTGCACATTGAGGGTGACGCTGAAAATTCAGAAATAACACTTGTTAAGGGGCATAAAAACAGATGAACAAAAAGGAACTTATATCCGCATTCGAGGCGGTGTTATTCGCTTCGGGAGAGCCTATGAGCATCGAACGCTTTAGTCAGGTGTTTGAAATTTCTCCCGACGAAGTAATTGAAGTAATGGATGCATTGTCTCAAAAGCTTATAAAAAACAGCAACGGCTTCGAGCTTGTAAGACTTGAAAACATGTACCAGTTAGCCACCAAAAAGGAATATGCGCTCTACATTAAAAAGGCATTTGATATACGGCGCAGAACTCCCCTTTCCCCGGCAGCATTGGAGGTTTTGGCGGTTGTAGCCTACAATCAGCCGGTTACAAAATCCTTTATTGAACAGGTGCGAGGTGTTGACTGCTCAGGTGTTGTTACCACACTTATTGAAAAGGGACTTTTAGAGGAACGGGGCAGACTTGAATTACCCGGTAAACCCCTGCTTTACGGTACTACCAAAAACTTTTTGCGCAGCTTTTCGATAAGCGATTTATCCGAATTGCCGCCCCTGCCTAAAAACGAGCAGGAAAATACCGATATAGGCGAACAGTTAGAGCTTACAGACGAAACATCCGATAAGGAGAATGAAAATTGACCTTTCTCATAATCCTCGGTGTAATATTATTGCTTTTAGCGGCGATTTTGTTTTTACCCGTCGGTGTTTCGGTAAAATTCCGTGACGATTTTAGGGTGAAAATAAAATTTGCAGGAATTACGGTTTATAAAATAAATACCGATGAAACAGAGCAACCCGAAAAAAAGGATACTGAAAAAGACAAAAAGACCGAAAAGAAAGACGAAAATCAGGCAAAAAAGCTTTTTACAAGGCTTAAAGATAAGCATGGCTTTTCAGGAGCTGTAAAATCGGTGATGTCTTTTTTACTTACTTGTCTTACACATATAAAAAAACTTTTGCGGCATATTAAGGTTAAAGATATTCGGCTTAATATAACGGTAGGAACTGAGGATGCGGCAAAAACCGCAGTAGAATACGGCGCTGTTTGCACAGCAGTCTATCCCGTGCTCAGCTTGCTGGATACCTGCCGTAATATAAATTTCAAAAAGATAGCTGTAAAAAGCGATTTTACCCACGAAAGTGCGGATTTTGACTTTTCGCTGACAGTTACAATGCAGATTTTCTTTATTCTGATTGCCGCATTTAAGATTTTCAGCGAATACAAAAAATTCATAAGCGAGGAAGATATACAATGAGCGAAAACAACATTAAAGGTATAATGGATACCACTATGGATAAGCTTAAAGCTATGGTAGATGCCGATACTATTACAGGCTCCCCTATAGTTGTAGGTGACGTTACACTGATACCCGTGTCCAAGGTGTCCTTCGGACTGGCTACGGGCGGCAGTGACTTCCCCTCTAAAAATCAGGGTCAGCTTTTCGGCGGAGGCGGCGGCGCAGGTGTTACAATAGCACCCGTTGCCTTTATCGCAATTCAGGGCGGAAATGTTAAAATGATGCCTGTCTACAATGAGCTTACCTCGGTTGAAAAGGCAATTTCAATGGCGCCCGAAATTATCGACAAGGCAAAGGAATTATTCCCCAAAAAGGAACAGCAGTAATAGAAAAAACCTCACCTTAATATAATATGGTGAGGTGGTACTTTTTGAAAAAGCTGATTTGTTTTCTTGTAGTCCTTATTATATGTATACCCTGTTTGTCGGTGTCTGCTTTGGGGACATCTGCAAAGGCGGCAATACTTATAAACGGGGATACGGGTGAGGTCATTTACGAGCAAAATGCCGACCAAAGACTTCCTATGGCGAGCACCACCAAAATTATGACCGCTCTGTTGCTTTGCGAAAACGGCGATTTTGACAGAGAAATTACCGTAACCGCCGAGATGCTCCGTGTAGAAGGCTCATCTATGGGTCTTTTGGCAGGGGACAAAGTAACCTTGCATGACCTGCTTTACGGCATGATGTTAGCTTCAGGCAATGATGCGGCGAATGTTACAGCATATGTGTTGGGCGGCACGGTGGATGGTTTTGTTAAAATGATGAATGAAAAAGCCGCAGAATTAGGGCTTTCTGATACTCATTTTGAAACGCCCTCAGGCCTTGACGGTGACACCCATTACACCACAGCACACAACTTGGCGGCTTTGGCGCAGTATGCCATGCAGAATGAGGCTTTTGCCGAGGCGGCATCAAGTAAAACCGCCACCCTCAACTATGGCAATCCCCCCTATAAGCGCACCCTTTCCAACCATAATAAGCTGCTTAAAAGCTTTGACGGGGCTGTAGGAATTAAGACCGGATATACAAAAAAATCGGGCAGATGCCTTGTATCTGCCGCTAAGCGTGACGATAAGTTTGTTATCGCCGTAACACTTAGCGACCCTAACGACTGGAGCGACCATGCCTCGCTTTTGGAATACGGCTTAAATGCCGTACAGCTTACGGAAGTAATGCCTGAAACCTCACAATATGACCTAGCCGTGGTAGGAGCGGAACAAAAAACCCTTAATATAGAGGTTGAGCCTGCCACATTCAGTTCCCTTAATAACGAGGAAATAATCTGCCAAGTAAATCTGCCCAGATTTGTCTACGCACCTGTAGCCGAGGGGGAGACTGTAGGAAGTGTGATTTATAAAAAGGGGGATAACGTAATTAAGGAAGTACCCCTGCGGGCTGTGGAGGAAATTATGGCTTTGCCCGTGGAAAAGAAATTTTCAGAGGAATTTAAGGAAAACTTAAAATACATATTTTTAAATTTATGGGAGAAATAAATGAAGGATAATAAAATAAGACTGCAAAAGCATCTATCCGAGTGCGGTATTGCATCACGCCGAAAGGCAGAGGAGCTCATAGCCGCAGGAAAGGTACGGGTAAACGGAAGAATAGCATCACTGGGCGATAAGGTTGACCCTAAAAGGGATAAGGTAACCGTAAGCGGAAAAACGGTTATAGCCCAGACCCAAAAGGTTTATATAATGCTTCATAAGCCGAGAGGCTTTGTCACTACCATGAAGGACGAGATGGACAGAAAGTGCGTAAGCGACCTTGTGGCCGATGTCGGTGTTAAGCTTTTCCCCGTAGGCAGGCTTGACCGCAATTCTGAGGGACTTTTGATAATGACTAATGACGGTGAGTTTGCCAACAACCTGACCCACCCGTCCGCCCATGTTAATAAAACCTACCGTGTAACCGTAAAGGGTGCGGTCGGGGACGAGAAGCTTATAAAAATGCAGGACGGTATAGTGCTTGACGGTAAAAAGACTCTGCCCTGCGATGTTTTTGTGGCAGAAAGAAAACCTGACAGAACGGTGCTTATATTCATTATTCATGAGGGTCGCAACCGCCAGATAAGACGTATGTGCGAGGCGGTAAATCTCGAAGTAATGCGCCTTAAGCGCACCGAAATTGCAGGTGTAAAATTAGGTATGCTGCCGCAGGGAAAATGGCGACCATTAAACGAGAAAGAAATGCGCCGTCTTACTAATGTTACGTCATCGAAAAAGGAAAGTGAGTACTAATGATTTCTTTAGCTCCGCTAAAAGAAAAAGATAAAATAAATTTATTTTTCAGTAAAGCTAACCTTGATGCAAACGAAAATTCAGGCTGTGTAGCCGCAACGCAAAACGGCGAAGTATTAGGATTTTGCCTTTACGATTTAACGAAGGACAAAATGATTATCCGCTATATCGAGCCTTTAAACGATTTAGCGCTGGCAGACGGTATTTTGCGCAGTACACTACATGTCGCCGCCGAAAAAAGTATAATGAATGCCTTTTATGCCGATACCGCAAATGAGGAGTTTTTCGCCAAGCTCGGCTTTATTAAGGACATGTCCGAAAAATCTCTTAAAATCGAAAAGCTTTTTGAAAGCTGTTGTAGTTGTAAAAATTGATTAAAAGCAAACGGGTTGCCTCTTAAAGCGACCCGTTTGCTTTTAATCATTCTTCGATATCATTAAGTGCGTTTTTAACTGCGGCAATTACGAAAGCCGAAAAGGTACAGTCCCTGCCCTGAATAGCCTTCTCCACACCTTCCACAACATCATTAGGAAAACGTATGGTTTTATTTACTGTAGGCGGAATTGACGGAATTTTAAATTTAGCCATGTTATTACCTCGCAATACAATTGTATTGCTTTTATTGTATGGGAATACAGCCGCAAAATATGCATTTCAATTGCAATGCATATTTTGTATAATTACCTTCTAAAAGGAAAGAAACCGTCCTAAGACGGCTTCTTTCCTTTTAAGGGGTTTGAGGAGAGAATTTCTTTAAAGGTAAGTAGAACAAACCTTTCAAGAAACCGTACCAAAACGGGTGCGGCTCCCTTCTTGGTACGAGTATATAATAATACACATTTTTTTCATTTGTGTTGACTTTTTATGAACTAATTTTTAATTTTTAAAAACCGAATATAGTCCTTTGTTTTGTCAATAATAGAATTGTGACAGGAAAGGAATGATTTAATTGAAATATACGGAATCCTCCCATGACCGAAAAAGTGCTGTTAATACAGGTCTTTACGTTATAATCGGGCTTTGCCTTTTGATTATCGGCGGTGCCTCGTGGTTTGCCCTCACAAGAGGCGACGACAATGATACCACCCCGTCGGTATCAAGCAGTAATCCGAGCGCATATTCCACACCCTCAACATCATATAATGAGAGTGTATTGGAGCCACCCTACACAACCTCTACACCTATAGCCGATACGGTATCCGACCAGCCCTATTCCTCAGAGAGCGAAACCTCCTCCAAGACAGAAACACAAACGGTAGTGTTTACAATGCCTGTTCAGGGTGAGATTTTGAAAAAGCACAGCGACAGCGAGCTTCAGTACTCCGCCACCTACGGAGATATGCGCCTGCATACGGGAATAGATATCGCCTGCAAAAAGGGAACAAGTGTCAGCGCATGCAGTGACGGCACGGTAACAAGCATAGAGCTTAACACCACCTACGGAAATGTTGTAACCATCGACCACAAAAACGGTATCACCGTAAAGTACGCATGCCTTGATAACCTTAAAATCGAAAACGGTGCCACCGTTAAGGCAGGAGATATTATCGGTACTGTAGGCACCGTTCCGGCAGAGTGTATGGACGAGGAACACCTGCATTTGGAAGTGCTTAAAAACGGAAAAAGCGTAGAGCCCCTTAAAGCCCTCGGTCTTGAATGATTACTGCCCCCGACAATTTAATCGCTTAGGGGCACGATGAACCGAACTGTCAAATTCTTGGCAGTTCGGTTGTTTTCGCTATACAAAACGCAACATCTTAAGGCCACACCGAGCAGGAATTAACTTGGATAAAGAACTATCATCGTAGAAACCCCAATATTTCAATGTGTGAGTTATATTCGCCTTATGCTTATTTCCCCCGAGGAAAGGTATTCCCTCTCTCCGTTTTGGTATTCTACAAGCAGTCGGCATTCGCTGTCAAGGTCGAGACAGCATGCCGTTTTTTTATTTTCGCCCCTTATGACCTCTATTTGATGTCCTATGGCAGACATTCGGCTTTTATAGGTTTCGAAAAAGGTTTTATTGCCAAGATTTTTATAAAAATCCCAAAAGCGGTTGATAATTTCCGCCGCAAGTCGGTTGCGTCGCTCGGGCGCTCTGTCAGCGAAAACCGCTCCTGCCCTATCCTTAATTTCATCATCAAACCCGTTTTCAGGCTCGTAGGCGTTTATACCGATACCTACTACCGCCCAATCGAAATTGCCTGTTTTTATATCGATACCGCCCTCGGTTAAAATTCCGCAGACCTTTTTTCCCTCTATAAGCACATCGTTGACCCATTTTATTTGGGTATTTTTGTTTGTAAGTCTCTCGCAGGCTACACTCACCGCCGCTGCTGCCGCCGCAGTTATAAGCACAGCGTTTTCGGGCGGCAAGGTCGGCTTTAAAAGTAAACTCATATATATGCCGCAGCTTTCGGGGGAGTAAAATTTACGGGCGAAACGCCCTCTGCCCATAGTCTGACTGTCGGCAATTATGATTTTCCCCTCCGAGGCGAATGTGTATTCCTTTAATAAAGCGTTTGTTGAGGTAACAGTATCCATTACTGAAATATCGAACATTTCAGGGTTTTTAAGATATTTCTTTATCCCCTTTTCGGATAATATGTCCACCATTTTCACCGTCCTTTATACTTTAAACTAAAAAACGGGCGAACACACAGGTTCGCCCCTACGGTATCAATTCAATTTGTGTGCCGAACTATTCAGCCGCTTCCTCGGCAGGGATTTTAATATCCGCTACGGTTACATTTACCTGTGTTACCGCATTACCGGTCATGGTCTGAATTTTATCCTTAATATTGTGCTGAACTCTCTCGGCAACGTCCCTTACATTTGCATTCTTTTCAACGCAGATATAAGCGTTGATTTTAATAGCTCCGTTTACGCTTTCAACCTTAACGCCCTTAAAGGCATTTTTATTCTTTACCGCACCCTTGAGGTCAATAGCCTTTTTGGAAAGTCCGGCAACGCCCTCAACCTCTTTAGCGGCTATTTCAGCCATTTTTTCAAGAACCTCTGTGTTTACCGAAAGCTCTGTTCTGTTATCATTCATGAGTTTTTCCTCCGTTAGGCTTAATTCTTAAGGTTATTATACCACATTTTTGAAATAACACAATAGTTTTTTAAGCTACGGGGATAATTTTAATATTAGCAAGGGCTACGCCTGTCTCGGCAGTTACAACATCCTGAATTTGAAGTGTTTGTGCAGAGGTCAGCCCCTTAGAGCTTACTACCACACTTACGCCGCTGTCGCTTATAATAACCAAGGTTTTCTCAAAGCCCTTGGCTTTAAGCAGGGCTTCAACGTTAGCCTCGTTCTCCATTCTGGAGCCGATTTCCTCAATTTTAGCAAGGGCAGATGCCTTATCCTCGTCGGATACCTTAGTATTTTTCAGGGTTTCCTCTATGGTTTCGCAAGCCTCGTTTCTGGCGTCCTCACGTTCCTTTTTGGCAGTGGCAAAGTAATCACTTGTATCCACCTTAGCGGCGGTTTCTACCGCCTCATTACTGCTTGAAGTATTGCTTACATAGGATGCCTCACCCAAATATTTCGAGGACGACGGCAGATACTTGGTATTAAGCCATACCGCCGCTCCCAAGGCTATCACCATAATGCCGACAGCTATTTGTCCCTTTCCTAAAACCTTACCTTTTTTCATTCTGATTTCCTCCCGCAAATATATACTCTTTTTGAAGTTATGTTAAGTGCCGCCGTAACGGTATTTTGAATTTTCTCGCTTATCAGCTCATTGTCGCCTCCTTCACATACCACCGCAACCCCACGTATTTCGGGCATTTCGGTGGTTACAAGGAGCGCCTGTTCGCCGCCGTCGGACGATTTTACAGTTATGTAGCCCTCCTTAAGCTCACTGCCCGAGCTTTGACCCTCTTTTTCGGTTTTATCGGTAGAGGTTTCCTCCTTAGTATCGGCATAGGAATACCTGACACCGCTTTCAAGCGTTACAACTACCGTTACCTTACGGCTGCCGGTAATATCTCTTACCATTTCCGCAATGTCATTTTCAAGATTTTCACGGTATTCCTCCACGGTTATCTCCCCCGACACCGTGGTTTTTTCCTTTTCCTCACCGCCGCCAAAAAGGGTGGAAATAAAAATAAGCATTATTCCGACAAAACCTGCAATCATAAGCACCTTTGGGCTTTTGAGCTTTGCCGAAAGACTTTCCGGTATTTTAATCATTTACTATCTCAACCTCTGTATTCTCCGCCACATCGCTGAGGGCTTCGAGTATTCTTGTCTTTTCACAGTCCGAACAGATTATAACCTTACTAATACTTATGCTACCCGATTCGGTTTTATCCGTACAAACCGTAATTTTACTGAAATCTATTCCTGCCTTGGTTAATGCGTAGGCATAAACATATTCGGCATTAGCCGTATCGAGACTCTCGGTATCTATAGCTGTGGCAGTAAAATCAATGCTCTCAAAATCCCATTTTCCCACCGCTATAGCCGCCGCAGAAATAACCGTAAGAATAAAAATAAGACCTAAAATATATTTAATGGGCTTTGCCATTACCCCGTCGGGACAGAGCATATATAAAGCCCCGATAAAAACGCAGGCTCCGCAAAAAGCCGCCGTAAAAGAGGTAAAAAAACTCATTTGGTCACCCCTACTACCACAGTCAGCGAGATTATAAAAATCGCCCCCGTTAAAAGGATTATTCCCATAAGGACAGACATTACCGTGTCCACACTTCTGAGTATTACCGAAATTCCCGACAGTGAAAAAAGGTCGGACACCGAGGAGGTAATATTAAGCATAAGCCGCCATAGAAGCAGTTCAACCAAAAGGGGCAAAATTATTATAAAGCAGGCTATTACACCGTAAATCCCCACCGTAGCTTTTAGCACACCCATAGAGGCGGTAACGGTGGTTAACGCTTCCGAAAGCGCCGTTCCTGCAACGGGTACAGACGAGCCGATTATAAATTTAGCAGTTCTTAAAGTCAGCCCGTCCGCCGCACCGTTGACTACTGTTTGAATACTTAAAACACCTATAAAAACCGTGGAGGTTAAGGACATTATCCAATAGGCTAATTTTTTTATACCGTCGGCTATGCCCGAACGGGAAATTACGGGAGAAACAGATGACGCAATGCTTATTGCAAGGTATCCCCCCATAAGGGGCATTACAGCAAAATTGGAAATAAAGCTTACCCCTTGTGCCGCCCCTAAAAGCAATGCGCTCATAGATGCGGAGGTTGCCGCCGAGCCTGAGGCTGCCGTAACCACGGCAAAAACGGGTACAAAGGAGGTCATAAACACCGAGCACCCCTTCATAGCGTTTACCCCTGCCGCTATTACCGAGGAAACGGGCACGGCTATTACCGCCGCCGCCGAAATCAAGGTGGCATACTTTGCCGCTTCAGCAGCCGAGCCAAAGCTTCCGCTTTCAATAGCGGCGCTTATAAGAATTACCGCAAGTATTCCTGCCCCTGCTGTCAGAGGTGCCTTTGCCCCCGAGGTTACAAATCCCCAAATATGGGAAAATACATTTTCGGGGTTAAGGGAATTTACAAAATCGGGGTCGGAGGGGGATATGCCGTTTTCGTCCATAAATTCACGGGTTTCATCGGGCAAAGCATCACTTAAATCCTCAGCTCCGCTTATTTCGTACTGCTGAGAATAAAAGTCATCCGTACTTTCCGCCCCGACACTAAAGGAAAAAAGCAAAATAAAAACTATTGTGCATATAATTTTTCTAATCATTTTATAAATCCCACCGCTATCTCCAGTACCGACATTAAGAGCGGCAGAGACATTATAAATATTGCCGCTTTACCTGCAAGCTCTGCCTTTGCGGCTAAGGAGGTCTGTCCGCTGTCACGGCAGGCATCGGCTATAAAAGAGGTTATGTACCCTATACCCAGCGCCTTTACCGCCACCTTAAAATACTCGGTCTCCACTCCGTAAGCCTCAATTTGGCTTTTAAGCTCGGCTATGGGAGTACTTATATTTTTAAGTATTAATAGTGCCGTGACTACCCCTGCCGATATTGCTACAAAAAGGGCATACTCGCTGTTTTTTTGCTTTAATATCAGACTCATTACCGCCGCTACAAGGAGGACTGCCAAAATTTTGAAAATGTCCTCACTCATAGCCCGAAAAGACTTTTTACGGTTGTAAACAGCTCTGCTACCGCATTTACCACCATTAAAAGCACCACCACAAGCCCTGCAAGGGTAGTAAGCATTGCCTGCTCCTCACGCCCCGAGCGGATAAGCACCTGATTTAACACCGTTACTATAATTCCTATAGCGGCAATTTTGAATATAAAATCAACATCCACTTAAAAGTCACCTACAAAAAGAAAATACAAATAAATATTCCGCTTAAAAACCCTAAACTGCGGTAAAGCCTGCTTTGTTGTCTGTATTCGGCATCTGCCAGCTCCTGCCGAGCTTTGATAAGCTCACTGTAAGCTAAAGTGCGCTCGTATTCGGCATATGCGTCGCTCATTCCAAGTACGCCGAAAAATTCCTCAATAAGAGCGGTGTCCTCTTGCTTTAAAAAGCTATCATCCACCGAATAACCGTCACCGCCGAATTTAAGCAAACCCTCCGAAAAGCATACCGTCAAAAGCTCTTTTATTTCCCCTCCGCCTGAGCGTATTCTCTCACCCAACTCCGCCGCACTTCGGCTGAAACTCAGCAGCTTTTCGGCACGCTTTTTAAGTGCCGAAGACTTTAAAAAGCCTGAAGCGGTGCAAACGGCAAAAATCAAAAACATACCGCTTACTTTAAACAGCCACACAATGCACCAGCTCCTCTATGTCAAGCACCGTAGCCTCCTCACCCTTAATTTCGGGCAAAAGGGCTATTTTTCTTATAGCTCCGCTTTCTATCAGACGGGCTGTAACGCTTCTTTTCATAAGCTCCTCTATAGAGCCTATATGGGCGGTGGTTATAATGTCCACACCCGAATAAAGGCTTTCTGCTACACCTTTAAGCTCGGCGGCTGTTCCAATCTCGTCAAAGGCGATAATATCGGGGTTCATGGTGCGAAGGGCAATTTCTATGCCTGCCGCCTTGTCGTGGGTTATAAGCACATCGGTGTTAGCCCCCAAATCCGCTCCGCCTGAAATTTCGCCTCGGCTGTCTATTACCGATATTCTTTTCATCCTGCCGCTATTACCGTTTGCCGTCTGCCGTATAAGGTCCCTTAAAACGGTGGTTTTGCCGCTGGCAGGGGGACCCGCTATCAAAAGTCCGCCCCCCAAATAGCGGTTTATAATACTGTCCGCCGAACCGATAATTTCCCTTGCAATACGTATATTTACAGAGGTTATATCCCTCATAAAGCCGTTTTCCGTAAGGGTTCCGCAAACCCCTGCACGGCAGCCGTTTTTCATGATTATAAAGCCCTTTTTAAGCTCCTCTGTATGAGCATATACAGAGTTTCCGCACAAAAGGCGGTATGCCTCCTCTAAATCAGACTTTTGTGCCTTCGCCAAATCACGGCTTATGTAAAAACAGGGCTGTCCGCTTTCCCTTACAAACACCGTCTTGCCCGACACCGTAAGCGCTATAGGCGAGCCTACCCTTAACCTTATTTCTTCTGTATGCGCCTTTACTTCCTCGGGCAGAGAAAAAAGAATTCTCCTGATATTTGTACCCACCCCGTAAAGAGCGAAATCAAACCGTTTATCCTGCATTTCGGTCACCTCTTGATAAATTCTATGTAATGGTTGTCCAAAATAGACCGCTAAATTCCGAATTATAAGTTTTATTTATAAAAAACTAAAAAAAGCTTGAAATTGTAAATAGTATATGTTACAATACCTACATTCGGGGGTATAGCTCAGCTGGGAGAGCGCTTGAATGGCATTCAAGAGGTCAGCGGTTCGATCCCGCTTATCTCCACCAAAATTCCGAGAACTTTGTTCTCGGAATTTTACTTTTTCACTATTACCTCTTCACTTTTCACTTTTCCGCCCCAAACTTTGGGGCATTTTTTATTTAAAAAATATTAAAAAATAAGATGACATGATTTAATATTTATGGTATAATATAATGAATTATATTATATTGGGGAGTTGAGCGCTTGAAGCTGCTGGTTATTGACGGTAACAGTATCATAAACCGTGCCTTTTACGGTATAAAACTGCTGACCACTAAGGACGGACAGTACACCAATGCGGTTTACGGCTTTATAAATATTTTAAATAAGCTATTGGATACCGAAAATCCTGACTCGGTAGCGGTAGCTTTTGACCTTAAAGCTCCTACCTTTCGCCATAAAATGTATACTGAATACAAGGCAGGCAGAAAGGGCATGCCCGAGGAGTTACACAGCCAGATGCCTATTATGAAGCAGTGGTTAAATCTTGCAGGCTACACCCATATAGAGTGCGAGGGCTTTGAGGCGGACGATATTTTGGGAACCCTTGCAAGACATTGTGAGGAAACGGGAAACGAATGTGTTATTTCCACAGGTGACCGTGATTCCCTACAGTTAGTGTCGGATAAAACACGTGTACTTTTAGCCGCTACACGCATGGGCAAAACCGAAATTATAAATTACGATAAAGCGGCGCTTTTTGAAAAATACGGTCTTTCCCCGCAAGAAATGATAGAGCTTAAAGCCTTAATGGGGGACAGCTCGGATAATATACCCGGTGTTGCAGGTGTGGGCGAGAAAACCGCTACCGACCTTGTAACCCGTTACCATTCTATCGACTATATATACGAAAATATTGACAGCCTTGAAATAAAAGAGGGTGTGCGCAAAAAGCTTATTGACGGTAAGGAAAGTGCGTATTTAAGCAGAACTCTCGGTACTATCTGTAAAGAGGCACCCATCGACTGTGACCTTGAAAAGCTTAAAATAAAGCCTGCCAAAAAGCAGGAGCTTTCAAGACTTATGACAGGTCTTGAATTTTTCAAGCTTATGGAGAAAATGGGAATTGAACCCTCAGTAGGTCAAACCGAAATGGATTTATTTTCGGAAAATACACCCGAATTTTCCTATTTAGAAACAGCACCCAAGCTTTCGGGCGAGGCTACCCTTTACTGTAAAGATAGTAAATTTGCAGTTGTAAGCGCTAACAAGGTTTTTAAATGTGACGAGGAAACCGCAAAGAAAATTTTTGCTGATGAAAGCCTTCAAAAAAGAGTATACGATTACAAAAATCTATACAAGAAATACGGTGACATTAAAAACGTAAGCTTTGATGCTATGTTGGCGGCATATCTTTGCAATCCGTCGGCATCCTCTTACGATATCGAAAGGCTTTTGCAGGAATACGGCGCTAACGCACCTGATTTCGAGGATGAGCTTGTTAAAAATGCTTGTGTTTTCAGCACTGCCTGCGACCGTCTTTTAAAGGAGCTTGAAAAAACCGAGCAGTTAAAGCTTCTGCGTGAAATCGAGATACCGTTGGCAGAAGTGCTGGGCAGTATGGAGCTCTACGGCTTTTTAGTGGATGAACAGGGTCTTGCCGCTTTATCGGAGGAATTAGGTGGGAGAATTGCCGTAATAGAAAAGGAAATATACTCCCTTGTAGGGTACGAATTTAATCTTAATTCACCTAAGCAGTTGGGTGTTGCGTTGTTTGAAAAATTAGGTTTGCCTGCAAGAAAGAAAACCAAAAGCGGTTACAGCACCAATGCCGAGGTGTTAGAGGGCTTGCGTGATGCCCACCCTGCGGTGTCGCTTTTACTGGAATACCGCCAGCTTGCAAAATTAAAATCCACCTATGCGGACGGATTACAGGAATGTATCGCAAAAGATGGCAGAATACACTCAACCTTTAACCAAACCGAGGCAAGAACAGGCAGAATAAGCTCACTTGAGCCGAATTTACAGAATATCCCCGTCCGTACAGATGAGGGAAAGCGGCTTCGTGAATACTTTGTAGCACCTGAAGGCAGAGTGCTGTGTGATGCCGACTATTCACAGATAGAACTGCGAGTATTAGCCTCCATTGCAGACGATAAAAATATGATATCCGCCTTTAAATCGGGCGTGGATATTCATACCGCTACCGCATCACAGGTTTTCGGTATTCCCGTTGATATGGTTACCCCTATTTTGCGTAGCCGAGCAAAGGCGGTAAATTTCGGAATAGTTTACGGTATAGGTGCTTTTTCATTGGCAAAGGACATCGGTGTTACCCGAAGTGAGGCGGACAGTTATATAAAGAATTACCTTGCAACCTACAAGGGTGTAGCCGATTATATGGAAAACACTATAAAATCCGCTAAGGCGGACGGGTTTGTAAAAACCCTTTTTGGCAGACGGCGGTATCTCCCCGAGCTTAACAACTCCAACGGTATGTTACGTGCCTTTGGCGAAAGGGTTGCAAGAAATGCCCCCATTCAAGGCACAGCGGCAGATATTATAAAAATCGCTATGATAAGGGTGAGAGAAAGACTTAAAAAGGAAATCCCCACAGCTAAGCTTATTTTACAGGTACATGACGAACTGATTGTAGAATGTGAACGAGCCGATGCCGAAAGGGTTTGCTCGATTTTGTCCGAGGAAATGCAAAATTCCTCAAATATGGCGGTTGAGCTTACCGCCGATGCCTCCTACGGTGAAAACTGGTTAAAAGCTAAAGGATAAGAAAAATGAACGTACTTTTTGTTTGCACAGGCAACACCTGCCGAAGCCCTATGGCTGAGGGGTATTTAAAAGCAAAAATGCCCGATTTATCGGTTAAAAGCCGAGGTCTTTCGGCTGACAGTAGCCCAGCCTCCCCAAATTCGGTAAAGGCTTGTTTGGAATTGGGGATAGATATTTCGGAGCACGTGTCGACACAGCTTAATATGGGCGATATTGCTTGGGCGGATAAGATAATTTGTATGTCCCCCTCTCACAAGACAGTGCTTTTAATGTATACAAACAACCAAAAGGTATCGGTTTTAGGTGACGGTATTCCCGATCCGTACGGCGGCGATATTGATATATACCGCGCCTGCCGTGATGCAATTTTTTCAGCAGTAGATAAACTGATAGAAAACGGCTTTTTCAGCGAATTTTATATTACAGCGATGGAACGTGAGCACATAAAGCCTATAGCCGACCTTGAAAAAATCTGCTTTTCCGAGCCTTGGAGCGAGGACGGGATTTTGGAGTCCTATAAAAACGGCACAAAATTCTTTGTGGGAATAGAAAACGGCAAGGTTTTGGGATATATAGGTATCAGCTGTATTATTGACGAGGGGTACATTACCAATGTTGCCGTATTCCCCGAAAGCCGCAAAAAAGGCGTGGGAACAGCACTTTTGGAAAGGGTATTCTCCTTAGCTAAAGACATGGGACTTTCCTTTGTGTCCTTAGAAGTAAGGGAATCCAACATTCCTGCAATCTCACTTTACGAAAAGTTAGGCTTTAAACAAGAGGGTAAACGGAAAGATTTCTACCGTGACCCCAAAGAAGATGCTTTAATTCTTACTAAAAGGTTTGATTAAATGAAGATTTTGGCAATTGAAAGCTCCTGTGACGAAACCTCAGCGGCGGTAGTCGAGGACAGAACGGTTCTTTCAAATATAGTAGCTACACAAATAGCCGAGCACCGTATTTACGGCGGAGTAGTGCCCGAAATAGCCTCACGAAGACATACCGAGGCAATTTCGCAGGTTTGTGATGAGGCGGTAGCGGAGGCAGGACTTGAGTACGGCGATATTGATGCTGTGGCAGTCACCTTTGCCCCCGGTCTTATAGGAGCTTTACTTGTAGGTGTAAACTTTGCAAAGGGGTTGGCTATGTCCTTAGGTGTCCCCTTAATTCCCGTTCACCACTTGCGTTCACATATAGCGGCAAACTATATTGCCCATCCCGATTTAGAGCCGCCCTTTTTATGCCTTTTAGTGTCGGGAGGAAATACCGTTATTGCCGAAGTGACCGATTATACAAAATTCAAAATATTAGGCGGCACAAAGGACGATGCCGCAGGCGAATGCTTTGACAAAACGGCTCGCTGTATGGGGCTTGAGTACCCAGGGGGCGTGACTTTAGATAAGATAGCCACCGTATCCGACTTTAAAAAATACCCACTGCCTTACCCAAATGTAGGCGGCGAATACGATTTCAGCTTTTCGGGACTTAAAACCGCCGTTATAAATACCGTTCACAATGCAGAGCAAAAGGGCATAGAAATTGATGTTCCTGTGCTTTCGGCAACTGTAAGAGAGCGTGTATGCGATATGCTGATAGACAAAACCATGAAAGCCGCCGAAAATTTAGGGTATAAAAAAATTGCCGTTGCAGGCGGAGTTTCGGCAAACTCGGAGCTAAGACGGAGACTTGATGAAGAATGCATAAAAAGAGGGTATTCACTATACTTCCCACCCCTTAAATATTGCGGAGATAATGCGGCAATGGTAGGAGCACAGGCTATTTACGAATACGAGAGCGGCAATACAGCTGACTCATCCCTTAACGCAACGGCTACCCTGCCGATTGATTACAGATAGGAGCAAGCTTCATGTCAAACAAAAAATTGATGTTGATAGTCAACCCCTGTTCGGGCAGAGCAAAAATGCGTACCGAGCTTTTAAAGGTGGTTGAAATACTGTCCGACGCCGAATATGAAGTAACCGTATACCCCACTAAGGACAGGGGAGATGCTACCGCAAAAACCGCCACACTTAAAGAGGGCGAATATGACCTTTTGGTGGTCTGCGGAGGGGACGGTACTTTAAACGAGGTAATTACAGGACTTATGCAGACAGGGATAAAGCAAACCTTAGGCTACATACCGTCCGGTACGTTAAATGAGTGGTCGTCGGGTCTTGGAATTGCACGCAATATTGCCGATGCGGCAAAGGATATAACCGCAGGTCACGAAATTACCCTTGACGTAGGTCAGTTCGGGGACAAATATTTTTCCTACACAGCCTCTTTCGGGGCATTTACCTCGGCTTCATATTCTGCACCTCAGGACATTAAAAATGTTCTCGGTCAGGCGGCATACTTTTTTGAGGGTATAAAAAGTCTCGGCAATATCAAGCCTATGCACCTTAAATTCATATGTGATGAAAAGGAAATTGAGGGCGACTTCCTTTTCGGTGCAGTATCCAATTCAATGTCGGTAGGCGGAATAGTTAAGTTTGACGATTCGGTAGTAAAGCTTAATGACGGTTATTTTGAGGTTTTACTCATAAAAAATCCCGACAATATTTTAAAGCTACAGCCCTTAATAGACGGAATTTTACGAAAAGAATTAGACCGTGAGGGTATGGAATTTTTCCACACAAAGAGTATTACGGTAATCGGCGGCGAGGAGATTTCCTGGACGCTGGACGGCGAATACGCCGAGGGAAAAAACGAAATCAAGATAGAAAACATTCACAATGCAATAACGCTTATTGTGCCTGATAAATAATAGGGGGAAAGGAATTTTATGTTTACAAGAGATATAGGCGTTGACCTTGGTACTGCCAATACCTTGGTTTGCCTTAAAGGAAAAGGAATTATAATGAGAGAGCCGTCGGTAGTAGCATACGACATAAGGAATGACGCTGTAAGGGCAGTAGGTACCGAGGCTAAGGAAATGATAGGCAGAACCCCCGGCTCGATAGTAGCGGTAAGACCTTTAAAGGACGGTGTTATTGCCGACTTCGACGTTACGGCGGCAATGCTTAAAAGATTTATCCGTCAAGCCCTTAAAGGCTCGCTTTTTTCGAGGGTGCGTATGGTTGTATGTATCCCTGCTGGGGTCACCGAGGTTGAAAGCCGTGCGGTTTACGATGCCGCAAAGCAGGCAGGCGCTACCGATGTTGATTTGGTCGAGGAGCCTATGGCGGCGGCAGTAGGCGCAGGGCTTCCCGTTTGGGATGCGGCAGGCAATATGGTTGTTGATATCGGCGGCGGCACAAGCGAAGTGGCGGTAATTTCCTTAGGAGATATCGTTACCGCACAATCTATACGTGTAGCAGGCGACGATTTGGACGAAGCTATTATCAACTACGTGAGACGAAAGCACAATTTGCTTATAGGCGAACGCACCGCCGAGCAGATTAAAATAGAAATAGGCTCCGCAAAGCCATATGAGGGCGAGACCAGCATTGAAATCAAGGGTCGAAATCAGGTAGACGGTCTGCCTAAGAATGTGGTTATATCCTCTGAGGAGGTCAGAGCCGCTATGGCGGATACCATTTCGCAAATAATTGATACTATCCGTTTGACCCTTGAGAAAACTCCCCCCGAATTGGCGGCGGATATTATTGACCGTGGAATTACCTTAACGGGCGGCGGAGCATTGCTTAGAGGTCTTGCCGAGCTTATTGCCGAGGAAACAGGCATGCCCGTAACAGTTGCCGCAAATCCGCTTGACTGTGTAGTATTAGGAACGGCAAAGCGGCTTGAAGCCGACAGCGGATTTGAAAACTACGTTTTCCGCAGAGGAAAAAGATTTAGATAAAAAATAAAGGTTTTTGCCTTTTGGAGGATAAAAATGCGATTTTTCTTCTCGTCGAGACAGTTTAAGGTTATACTTTGCGTAACCTTATGCTTGATAGCACTTTCGGCGGTATGTATAGCTATAGGAGGCAGAATGTCCCCCCAGTCGGATGTTTTGGGTACTATAGCCGCTCCCTTCAGGGCGGCAGGTGAGAAAATTTCCACCTCCGTTTCCGACTTTATTTCAGCTTTTACCGAGGGTAACGAGGCACAGCTTAAAAATGCAGAGCTGGAGTCGGAAATAAACGAGCTGAGAGAACAGCTAAAGGACTACGAAAAGGCGCTGTCCGAGAATGAATTTTATAAAGATTACCTTGAAATAAAGGATGCTAACCCCGATTTTATGTTTGAGGCCGCTACCCTTATTTCCCGTGATAATCAAGACCCGTATAAGGGCTTTACCGTAAATAAAGGCTCGGTAAACGGAATATCCGAAAACGACCCTGTTATAACCGATGCAGGGCTTGTAGGCTTTATTTCCGAAGTGGGGCTTACCACTTCTAAGGTGTCTACGGTTTTAAGCCCCGATGTTGTAATGGGTGCTTTGGACAACCGTACAAGCGATTCAGGTGTGCTTTCAGGTTCTCTTGAATTAGCCCAAAACGGGGAAACTAAGCTTTATAACCTTTCCCGCTCCTGCAATGTTGCGGTGGGAGATTACGTTGTAACCTCGGGTGAGGGAATTTTCCCGTCAGGTCTGCTTATAGGCACAATACAGACCATAGGCAGTGACGAATACAACACCTCTATCTATGCGGCTGTAAAGCCCTTTGTAAACATAGACGAAATACGTGCCGTTATGGTAATAACCGATTTTGAGGGTCAAGGCGCACTTGGCGAATAAGCTTTAAAAAACAAAAGAAAGGAGCAGAAGCATGCTGGCAAAAAAAAGGCATCCCGTAATATTTACCGTAAATATATTACTTTTCTTTGCTGTGATACTCTTTGGCGGAAACAGCATTATAGATATAAGCATTAAAAATGCAACACCGCTGTTGCTATTGCCTATGCTTACCGCTTTTTCTATATTTAATTCAGTAAAGTCCTCCGCTGCGGCAGGCTTTATATCGGGAGCTCTGCTTGACAGCACTTCAAGCGGTACATACTGCTTCAATACAATATTTCTTATGGTTTTGTCGGTTTCGGTTTCCCTTGCGGCGAATAATCTTTTTAATAAAAATATCCGTGCGGCGGCGGCACTTTCACTTATAACCTCATTTATTTACTACATTATATATTGGCTTATTTTTATGACCTTTGGGGTCGAAATACAAAACAGTCTTATATATCTGTTGGAATACGGACTGCCCTCTGCGGTTTACAGCGCCGTATTTATATTCCCGTTTTACTTTCTTTACAAATGCTTTTCAAAAATAAAAGGAACCAACTAAAAAATTACTAAAATGAAAGGAATTCCAATAAATTGCCATTTAAGAAAAAAAATCAGACTACACTTACGGTTCTTTCTTTAATATTGATTACCGCAATACTTCTTTTTACTGTACGTGTTTACTCTATACAGGTAGGCAAGGCGGATGAATTTGTCGACAAAAACGACGGTGCGGCATCGGTGCTTACGGCGGTTTTGAAGGCTCCGAGAGGGGAAATTCTCGACTGCTACGGCAGACAGATTGCCATTAACCGTGACGGCTATAATATAGTTTTCAATAAAGCATATGTTAAGGAAAACCTTAACGATATAATTTTAAGCCTTATAAATCTTTTATCCGAGCATAATACTCCTTGGAAGGACGAGCTGCCTATGAGTGCCTCCGCTCCTTACGGTTTTGTAGAGGACGGAGACACCAAAAAGCTTATAAAGGAATTGGAGCTTGCCCACTATGCTACAGCGGAGAATTGCTTTAAGGAAATGGTAGAAAGGTATAAATTAGAGGGCTATACCGCCGACGAACAGCGAAAAATTATGGGTGTTCGTTACAGTATGGCTATAGCCGACTTTTCAATTTCCTACCCCTTTACATTTGCGGAGGATATCCCTACCGAGCTTATGCGCAAGGTCTCCGAATCCTCCTTCAGATTAGACGGTGTAACGGTAGAGGTAGTGCCTTTCCGTGAATATACAGACACCTCTTTAGCCGTTAACCTTATAGGTACTGTCGGTCCAATTTATGCGGAGGACTGGGAGGAATACAAGGCAAAAGGCTATTCCTATGACGATAAGGTAGGAAAAAGCGGTATTGAAAAATGGGGCGAGGAATACCTAAGAGGTACCGACGGTGAAATAACCTATAGGCTTGATTCAGACGGTAATATAATCTCAAAAGAGGTTACAATGAAGCCTGTTGCAGGCAAGACCATTATGCTTACATTAGATAAAAAAATGCAGCGCACAGCGCAGGACTCATTGGAAAAAACCATAAAAAATTTACAGGCTGACGGCGGCACCGTAGTAGCAGGCGCGGCGGTAGCCACAAGAATTGACACAGGTGAGGTTATCTGTGCGGCAAACTACCCCACCTACGATTCGGCTACCATGGGTCAGAACTATGACACTTTGATAAACAACCCTGCAAAGCCTCTTACCGACCGTGCCTTTCAGGGTGTATACCCCATAGGCTCTACGATAAAGCCCATAGTGGCTGTTGCCGCAATGGAAAACAGTCTTTATAATTTGGGCGAAACCATATACTGTGAGCGGACATATAAATTCTTTTCAGACTATACCCCCAGCTGTATGCACTACCACGGTAGTATGAACCTTAAAAACGCTCTGTCAAAGAGCTGTAACTACTTCTTTTTCGAGTTAGGCAGACGTGTAGGCGCACTGACTCTTACCGATTACTTCAAGCAGTTCGGTTTGGGTGTTAAAACGGGTGTTGAGGTTGATGATGCGGCAGGCATTATAACCGAGCCTAAAAGTAACGGCTTCGGCGGCGATACCCTGCAAATTTCCATCGGTCAGATGAATGCCTTTACCCCATTACAGCTTGCCAACTACACCGCCACGCTTGCCAACGGCGGAACTCATTATAAGGCGACACTTATCGATAAAATAGTGTCCTACGATATGTCCGAGACCTATGACGAAAAAAAGCCTGAGGCAGTAAACACCGTCTCTATAAGTGAGGCTACCTTAAAGGCAGTTAAGGAAGGTATGCTTTCGGTTACGGAGGACGGTACAGGCCGTGCTGCCTTGGGTGACTATTTCATTAAGGTGGGCGGTAAGACAGGTACCTCTGAGGTTACCGACAAGGCAGACCACAGTATATTCGTTGCCTTTGCCCCCTTTGATAATCCCGAAATTGCTATTTCAGTAGTATTGGAGCACGGCAGCTCAGGTTATTCGGCAGGTACAATAGTCCGTGATATGCTTGACGCTTACTTTTATTCGGGTGACGACCTTTTGGGCGAGGAAATGCCCTTTATCGTACTGGACTAATAAAAAAAGTCGGTTTAAATTGACAAAAAAAGTATGTTATGCTAAAATAAATTAAATTGGCGGAATTTTACTGTCAATCTCAAAAGTGAGGGGAGTATATGGGTAAGGTTTTCGGAATAACCTCCGGAAAAGGCGGAGTAGGCAAATCCACCGTGTCGGTGGGGTTGGCTTTGGCTTTTGCCGATTTGGGTGAAAAGGTTCTGCTTGTTGATATGGACGAGGGGCTTCGCTGTCTCGATTTGATGCTGAATGTTGATAAGACAGCGGTTTTCGATTTATCCGACGTACTTTCGGGTACTGACCTTAACGATGCAATTTATCCTTCCCCTTTGAATGAGAATATTTCCCTTATACCTGCACCCTCAAGGGTAGGCTTGGTAGATGCTTTTGAGCTTGCCAAGTTAGCCGAAAGGGTAAAGGATATGTTCGATACCGTAATTTTCGACTTCCCCGCAGGAATAGATTTCACTTTTTACGGTAGCTTACCTAAGGGAACACTTTATATAACCGTTGCCGTGCCCGACCCTGTATCAGTAAGGGATGCGGCGGCAGTAAGCATGCGGCTGACCGAAATGGAGCTCGCCTCACGGCTTATAATCAACCGTTTCCGGCACAGCTCAAGCCGTAAATATAAGGCGAAAAATATCGACGAAATTATTGACAATTCCTCTATAAGACTTTTAGGGTTGATTCCCGAAAGCGAGGATTTGCAGATGTTCTCCCTTTGCCACAGGCTGTCACGCCGTAGCAGAGCGTTTAAGGCATTTCGCCGCATAGCTCAAAGGCTTAAGGGCGAAAACGTACTGTTACCTAAGCTTAAAAAGATATAAGATTAAAAAGAAAGGAATTTTTCTATGACAATTGCACTTATAGCACATGACGCAAAAAAGGAACTAATGGTTCAGTTTTGTATCGCATACTGTGGTATTTTAAGCCGATATAATCTGGTAGCCACAGGCTCCACGGGCAAAACCGTTGAGGAGGCAACAGGTCTTAATATAGTTAAATTTTTAAGCGGTTCGCAGGGCGGTGCTCAGCAAATAGCCGCCAGAATCGGCTGTGATGAAATCGACCTTTTGCTCCTGTTCCGTGACCCGTTAGGTGCAAAGCCTAACGAACCCGATGAGCAGGTGCTTCTGCGGCTTTGTGACGTTCACAACATACCCGTAGCTACCAATATCGCTACCGCCGAAATGCTTATCCACAGCCTTGACAGAGGCGACCTTGACTGGCGTGAAATAGTAAAAAACAATAAATAAGCGGAGTCTTTTATATGTCAGAAATTAACCGTGCCGTTAAAGGCACTAACGATGTTTTACCCGACGAAAGCAGTAATTGGCAGTTTGTGGAGAGACAGATGCTCTCCACCGCCGCACTTTACGGCTTTAAGGAGATACGTGTGCCCGTTTTCGAGCACACCGAGGTATTTTTACGAAGCGTTGGCGACACTACCGACGTTGTTCAAAAGGAAATGTACACCTTTGACGATAAAGGCGGCAGGTCTATTACCCTTCGCCCCGAGCTTACAGCAGGAGTTATCCGCAGTGTTATTGAAAATGGTCTTGTGAACGGAGCACTGCCCTTAAAGGTTTGCTATGTGGGCGGCTGTTACCGCTATGAAAAGCCGCAGGCAGGAAGACTCAGGGAATTCCACCAATTCGGTGTGGAGTGCGTTGGAGCGGCAGAGCCTAATGCCGATGCCGAGGTTATAGCCCTTGCCCGTCAGGTGTTAAATTCAATCGGAATTGATAAAATATCATTAGAGATAAATTCCATAGGCTGTCCCGAATGCCGTAAGGAATACCACAAGGCGCTAAAGGAATATTTCAGCGCTAATAAGGACAAGCTTTGCGGAACCTGTCTTGACAGACTGGAACGCAACCCCATGAGAATTCTTGACTGCAAATCCCCTGTTTGCTCGGAAATTGCAGGTAACGCGCCCGTAGTGCTGGACTACCTTTGCGACGAATGTAAAAAACACTTTGAGCAGGTTAAATCATACCTTACCGCTATGAATATCGAATATACTGTAAATCCCCATATCGTAAGAGGACTTGACTATTATACAAGAACCGTTTTCGAGTTTGTTTCGGGCGATATAGGCGCACAGTCTACCGTTTGCGGCGGCGGCAGGTATGACGGTCTTGTTGCCCAGATGGGCGGACCTTCGGTTCCGTCCTTAGGCTTTGCTATGGGCATCGAAAGACTTATGCTGGTGCTAAAAAATCAGGGTAAGGAGTTACCAAGTGCTGATAAGCCCGACCTTTATATTGCCGCTTTGGGCGAAAAGGCTCAGCTTAAAACCGCAGAGCTTTGTGCGGCACTCAGAGCTGACGGATTTAAGGTCGAGACCGACATCTGCGGCAGAGGACTTAAGGCTCAGATGAAGTATGCCAATAAAATAGGCGCTAAATACTCTCTTGTTTTGGGCGATACCGAAATCGGGGAAAATTCCGCAAGCCTTAAAAACATGGCAGACGGTGAAGCTTTCACCGTAAAGCTTGATATCCTTTCGGACGAGCTTTTTAAAATTATAAACGAGCAGGCTTTAAATAGCCTTGAAGACTTAATTTCCAACAATTTATAATATATTTTCAACGAGGTGTCAGTTGTGGAACTTGACAGAATGAATGGAATAAAACGCACCGACTATTGCGGTACGCTTACAAGAGAAAACGAGGGTAAAACCGTAACGGTTTGCGGTTGGGTTCAAAGACGCAGAGATTTAGGCTCACTTATATTTGTTGATTTGCGTGACCGTACGGGTATTGTTCAGTTAGCTTTTGACGATAATACCGATAAAGCGGTATTTGAAAAAGCTGTAACCCTTAGAAGTGAATTTGTGGCAATGGCTACGGGTACTGTACGTATCCGCTCATCCATAAATACCGAAATACCTACGGGTGAAATCGAGATTGAGGTTGGCGACCTTAAAATTTTAGGACTTTCGGAGACCCCTCCCTTTGAGATACTGAACAATTCCAATGCTAACGAGGAATTGAGACTCCGTTACCGCTACCTTGATTTACGACGTCCCGATATTCAGCAGAATATTCTTATGCGCCACAAGATAGTAAAGGTAACAAGGGACTATTTTGACGAGAACGGCTTTATTGAAATTGAGACCCCCACCCTTATTAAGTCTACACCTGAGGGCGCAAGGGACTATCTCGTTCCCTCACGTATTCATAAGGGTAGCTTTTTTGCCCTGCCACAGTCTCCGCAGCTTTATAAACAGCTTTTAATGCTTTCGGGCTTTGACCGCTATATGCAGATTGCACGTTGCTACCGTGACGAGGATTTACGTGCCGACCGTCAGCCTGAATTTACACAGATAGACCTTGAAATGTCCTTTGTAGAAATGGAGGATGTTTTAAAAATCGGGGAGGGCTTTGTTAAGCGCCTGTTTAAAGAGATTATGGGTGTCGATATTTCTACACCTCTGCCGAGACTGACATACACTCAGGCTATGAACGATTACGGCTCCGATAAACCTGATACCAGATTTGATATGAAAATTAAGGATTTGTCGGATATTGTAGAAAATTGCGGTTTCGGTGTGTTTAGTGATACAGTTAAAAACGGCGGAACGGTAAGAGCCATTACCGCTAAAAATGCCGCAGGCGTTTACACCCGCAAGGAAATCGACAAACTAACAGAGGAAGCTAAGGGTATCGGCGCTAAGGGTCTTGCCTTTATCCGCTGGAGTGAGGATACTCCCACCTGCTCCTTTGCAAAATTCATGACCGAGACGGAAATGGCGGCTATATATGAGCGCACGGGCGCCGAAAAGGGCGACGTTGTGCTGATAGTGGCAGATAGAAAGAATGTTGCATTATCAGTGCTTGGCGCACTTCGTCTTACTGTTGCGAAACGTCTTGATATTATCCCCGATAAGTACAACTTCCTGTGGATAACCGAGTTCCCGTTCTTTGAGTATAACGAGGAGACAGGTAATTGGGATGCTATGCACCACCCCTTTACTTCGCCTTTAGACGAATGTATTCAGTATCTTGATACCGCTCCCGAAAAGGTTTTTGCTAAGGCATATGACTTGGTTTTAAACGGAGTTGAGCTTTCAAGCGGCTCTATAAGAATTACCGACCCTGCTTTACAGTCCAAGATGTTCAAGGCTTTGGGTCTCAGCGATGAGGAAGCCGAGGAAAAATTCGGTTTCTTAACAGGCGCATTTAAATACGGCGCACCCCCTCACGGCGGTATGGGTATAGGTCTTGACAGACTTGTAATGCTGATGTGCGGTTGCGATTCGTTAAGGGACGTTATCGCATTCCCGAAAATCTCCAATTCCTCCGAGCTTATGTCGGGCGCACCTGCTGAGGTTGACACCGCACAGCTTACCGACCTTTCCATTGCGGTAATAAATACCGAGGAAAAATAATTTATGCATACAAAAAGCAGTCTCTTTTGAGACTGCTTTTATATTATGTGACACTATGCGTCACACCTTAATTCCGAATTCCGCATTAAATAAATGCCGTTTTTTCGCCGTAACGGTGTATGAGGTAACCTCCGAAATGGTTTCGCCGTCTATCTGCAAATGAGTAGGACGGTCGAACTCAACCTTTATTTCGTGACCCTTATTTATCGTCACATACTTTGTATATTTCGTGTGATTTCCTTTGAAAATCGAAACAAAAAGGATTAGAATACGAAGTCTTGAAAGATCGTGGGCAACCAAAGCGGTAACCTCACCCTCACCGCTGGAACGGTCTTGGTCGGGAGCAACCTTCATACCTCCGCCGAAGTATTTACCCTTCATAGTAAGCGCCATCCATGTTCTTTTGTAAGAACGGGTCTCGCCGTCCACCGTAACCATGGCGTTTACGGGAGTAAAATACTTGAAAAGTCCTTTAAGGGCGATTACAGCATAATTTCCCTTTTTGTTTTCCTGTCGTCTTACACGGTTGACTTCATGACAGCAATAGCCGTCAATCCCCAGACCTATACCGTTTATAAAGCGGTAGCTTTTACCCTTTACCGTAACCCACGGCAAATTTTTTATGTAATCATTCATCAATATCGGCTTGCCCGAAGGTTCGGCCCCTATATCGTGTGCAAAGTCGTTTCCGCTACCTGCCGCAAAATAAAGGATATCGTTCTTTATCTCCATATCGCCGATGCCTCTTAAGAAACGGTTTATTGTGCCGTCCCCTCCGCAGATAACGATTTTATCATCAGTATCAAGCTCTTTAAGCAGTTCCCCGTAACCGCCGTCGGTAACATCATAATAAACACAGTCGGAGCCATCTATAGTAAGGGCATCCATTTTCGATTTACAGCTTCCACTTCCTGCCAAGGGGTTAAATAGTATATAATATTTCATACCATGCCGCCTTTTCTTTTTCTGAAGTCATTTTACCATATAAGGCGGATAAAAGCAAATTTTATAATTTGTTATTATTTAATTCAACATTTCTATAAATTTTGTTGTATAATATACTTATCAAATTAAAAGGTGGTTTACATGGAAGAAACTACGGTTCTAAATTTTATACGCAATCCCGACCCGAAGCTTTTAAACACGGGCAAAGAATATTCCGAGCTAATGATGAAATACAACTGTGCTATGCTTGAAATAAAGACCAAGCTGGACGTGCTTAACAGTCAGCTTTCTTTGGAAAATGACCGCAATCCCTTTGAGTCAATAAGCTGTAGAATTAAAACTCCCAAAAGCATTGTGGAAAAGCTCCAAAGAAAGGGCTACCCCTTAACGGTAGACAGCATTGAGCAAAATCTTAACGATGTTGCAGGCATAAGGGTTATTTGCTCTTTCAGGGACGATATTTACACCCTTTCTAAGCGCCTTTGCTCTCAGGACGATATACGTGTTATCGAAATAAAGGACTACATAAAAAGCCCTAAGCCCAACGGGTACAGAAGTCTGCACCTAATTTTAGAGGTACCCATATTCCTGCTTGATGAGAAAAAATACATGCGTGTAGAGGTACAGTTCAGGACTATTGCAATGGATTTCTGGGCAAGCCTTGAACACAAGGTTAAATATAAAAAAGACATACTAAATTCCGATGAAATTTCCTTTGAGCTTAAAAAATGCGCCGAGGAAATAAGCCGAATTGATACTAAAATGCAGGATATCCACAGAAAAATAAATTATATAGAATAGTATAAAAACCGCTCTTTCGGCAGAGCGGTTCAGACTGTCGAAAAAGTCCAGTTTTCACTGGGCTTTTTCTGACTTTTATGGTATAATAAAGTTGGTGATAAAAATGATAGTAAAAGAGAGAATACACAGAGACCAACTCGAAATGTTTAGCATAGAAGAATATGTAC
>JAFUOL010000054.1 GCA_017481865.1 Clostridia bacterium
GGCAATACGGTAGAGAAAAAGACCATAGACCTGCCCGAAAGCCTTACGAATGTGCTTCACTGTAAAAATCCCAGATGTATTTCCACCACTGAGCAGGAGCTTCCCCAGATATTCAAATTGGCAGATAAGGAAAAGCGTATATACCGTTGTCTTTACTGCGAAACCAAGGCTAAATATTAAATTAAACGGGCTGTGATGTAACAGCCCGCTTTTTAAAAAACTTTTTAGGTGTAAAGAAAAAAGCTTGACAGTTAAGGCTTAGTATGGTATAATCTTTCAACGTGAGAGGTGCAATATGGGTAAAAACTTGTATATTTCATCCTTGCTTGATGTTTACGGTGAATTTTTAAGCGATAAGCAAAGGAAAATAACCGAGCATTATTATAATGATGACCTTTCCCTTTCGGAAATTGCCGAAAACGAGGGAATTACCCGTCAAGGTGTAAGCGACCTTATTAAACGTACCGAGGCTCAGCTTACCGCTTTTGAGGAAAAATGCCGCTACTGTGAGCGTTTTCTTAAGCTCAAAAAATTAGCAGGCAGTGTACGGGAAGGTAAAAATTCCGATATTGATGATATCCTTAATATTATTGACGAGCTGTAGAGGTGAACTAAATGGCGTTTGATAATTTATCCGACAAGCTTACAGGTGTATTTAAACGCCTGCGTTCTAAAGGAAAGCTTTCCGAAAATGATGTTAAAACCGCTATGCGTGAGGTACGTCTTGCGCTTCTTGAAGCCGATGTTAACTACAAGGTAGCTAAAGACTTTACAAATACCGTAACCGAAAAGTGCATAGGCGCTAATGTTATGGAAAGTCTTACTGCGCCCCAAATGGTTATAAAAATCGTTAAGGAGGAGCTTACCGCCCTAATGGGCAGTGAGCAGGCAAGACTTAAAACCGCCAACAAAATACCGACTATCATTATGATGTGCGGTCTTCAGGGTTCGGGTAAAACAACCCATTCGGCAAAGCTTGCAAAATACTTAAAATCTCAGGGTCACAGACCTATGCTTGCCGCCTGCGATATCTACCGCCCTGCCGCTATCGAGCAGTTAAAGGTAGTAGGCGCCGCTGTAGGTGCTCCTGTTTTTGAAATGGGTACCGAAAAGCCCGAAATAATCGCACAAAAAGCTGTAAGCTATGCTCGTGACCACGGTCACGATTTCCTGATACTTGATACTGCCGGTAGACTTCATATAGATACCGAGCTTATGGACGAGCTCAAGCGCATTACACAGGCGGTTGATGTAAACAATATACTGCTTGTTATCGACTCAATGGTAGGTCAGGACGCTGTTAATATTGCCAAAGCCTTTAATGATATACTGGAAATCGACGGTGTTATTTTAACCAAGCTTGACGGCGATACAAGAGGCGGTGCCGCTTTATCTGTAAGAGCGGTAACGGGCAAGCCGATTATGTTTGCGGGTGTAGGCGAAAAGCTGGACGAATTGGACGAATTTCACCCTGACAGAATGGCTTCACGTATTCTCGGTATGGGCGATGTTCTCTCCCTTATAGAAAAGGTAGAAAGCGAAATCGACGAAAAAAAGGCAGAGGAAGCTGCCCGAAAGCTTCAGGAAAATAAGTTCGATATGAACGACCTTTTAGAACAGTTCCGCCAGATAAAGAAAATGGGCTCCTTAAAGAGCGTGCTTTCAATGTTGCCAGGTATGGAAAAGCAGTTAAGGGACGTTGATATTGATGACCGACAGATGCTTAGAATTGAAGCAATTATAACTTCAATGACTAAAAAGGAACGTGCTAAGCCTGACATAATAAACGCTTCCCGCAGAAAGCGAATTGCCGCAGGTGCAGGAGTTAGGGTTGAGGATGTAAACCGTCTTTTAAAGCAGTACGAGCAGATGAAAAAGATGTTCAAGCAAATGAATGCTAAGGGCGGCAAGCGCAGATTTATGAAGGGCATGAAAATGCCAAATAATTTCGGTTTTTAAGATTTTATCTTTTAAATAACAGTAGGGTAGAGCGAATAATCCGAACCCGCCTCAAAGTGGCTTATTTCGGCGCTTTTTACCCAATTCATTCTTGTAAGGCGTTAGCCTTACTGCGCCTTAATTGAATAAAAATCACTCAAAATCCCCTCATTTTGAGGTCGAAGATTTTAAAAAGTGCAGATTTTTGTTCAGCCAAGGCACAAAACGCAGTAAATCCTGACGGATTTACGAGTATTTTAACGCGGAATGAGCGAAAATCCGCCTTTTTAAAACGGAGTTCGGATTATTCGCTCTACCCTAAATTAAAAAACGGAGGTGTAGAGAGATGGCAGTTAAAATCAGACTTCGTCGTATGGGTGCTAAAAAGGCTCCTTTCTATCGTGTAGTTGTTGCTGATTCCAGATACCCGAGAGACGGACGTTTTATCGAGGAAATCGGAACCTATGACCCTACTAAGGATCCGGCAGCCGTTAATATTGACGGTGAAAAGGCTAAGAAATGGATTTCCAACGGAGCTCAGCCGACCGATACCGTTAAGGCTTTACTTAAGAAGAACGGTATAATCTAATTGTGAGGAACAAAACAAATGAAAGAGCTTCTTATATCTTTAGCATCGGGCTTAGTTGAAAATCCCGATGCCGTAGAGGTTACAGTTGATGAACCCAATGCCGAGGGCGTTACCGTATATCACCTGCATGTTGCAGAGAACGATATGGGACGTGTTATCGGAAAGCAGGGCAGAATTGCCAACGCTATCCGTGTTGTAATGCGTGCTGCTGCAAGCAGAAACAACCAAAGTGTTTCGGTTGAAATTGACTAAAATTAAAAAACACTATGCAACATTTTTGCGTTTGCATAGTGTTTTTTTGTATCTATTATAGCGTACAGTGGAATAAATCCGACCGAAAACATACATACTTATTTTAGATAATACTATAAGGAGTTGTATAAGCTATGATAGAACAGGATACGGTAAAGCTACTGCGAGAATGTGATTCAGGTATCAAAATGGGTACTACATCAATTGAGGACGTTTTAGATTATGTACACGATGATACTTTCCGAAAATACCTGACGGATTGCAAAAATGAGCATACAAAGCTGAAAGAGGAAATACAAACCCTTTTGGATAAATACAATGATGAAGGAAAAGACCCTAATCCAATGGCAAAAGGTATGTCATGGATGAAAACAAATGTAAAGCTTATTATGGACGAATCGGATAAAACGATTGCCGATTTAATAACAGACGGCTGTAATATGGGCGTAAAATCGCTTAACAGGTATTTGAACCAATACAAGGCTGCTGATGAAAAATCAAAGGATATTACAAAAAGATTGATAAATCTGGAAGAAAAGCTTGCCATAGACATCCGGAGTTTTCTATAAATTTAAAAATCAACCGTTCAAGACCGAATTTCGTAATTCAGACTGTAACGGTTGTTTTTATTTACTTATTTTATACTAATAAAATTATAGCTTATTTTTTAATCTTTATAATAAGAGATTTGATTTTATAAGAAAACATAACCGCTACGGTGAAAAGAATTATATCCTTTATCAAAAAGGGTACACTTGCAGTTAAAAAAGCCTCTATGAGCCCTACAGACGATACCGCAGCGAACTGCACTACCCCTATAAAATTACAAATAATAAGACCGATAATACCGATAAAAAGCCTTGGCATAAAGCTACTTCTGGTGCCCGCAATTCCGCAAAAAAAGGCTAAAGCTAAAAAGCCTATTATAAATCCGCCCGTGGCACCGAATATATGCTGTACTCCCCCACGAAAGCCTGAAAATACGGGCAGTCCCACAGCGCCTGCTAAAATATATGTAAGCACAGATGCTAAAGAAAGCTTTGTGCCCAAAACAAAGCCGCACAACGCCACAACAAAGGTCTGAAAGGTTATAGGCACACCTGTGGGCATTATTACGGAAATCTGAGAAATCACTGCTATAACGGCTGTGAAAAGTGCCGCAAGGCAGGCATCCGCAGTTTTTATACTCTTTTTCATGTTACACCTCTTAAGCATACTATTATTATAATTCCTTATACAGGTTGTTGTCAACTACATTAGTTTTATTTTATAAACATTAAAAAAATTGAACTAATCTTACAAAAATAGCATACTATTTGACATTGGCACTTGAAAAGCAGTGGCTTATATGATAAAATATATCAGTAAAAAATTTTAACACTTACGGTGATAAGGATGCCTGAAAACAATAATAATTCGATATTTTCTTTTCAGAAAAATATCAATATCAGCGAACTGATTTTGGAATGTCTGAAAAGGTGGTATATAATAGTAACAGCCACCGTCGCCGCCCTTGTAATTTCGGCGGTGTTCACCCTGATGTTTGTTACTCCCATGTATTCATCTACTGCCAAGATTATGATTTTCAATAAAACGGTAACCGGCTCGGCTAACGATATGGAGCTTTCAGCCTCGACCTACTTAACAAGAGACTTTACCGAAATTATAAGCGACAAGGTGATACTAAACGATGTATCCTCCATGCTTAATAATAAATATACAAACGCACAGCTAAACAGCTTTATAACCGTGACAAACCCAACCAACACAAGAATAATCGAAATATCCGTGTTATCACCTAACGCACAGGATTCCAAAAAGATAGCTGACGGTATTTGTACCGTTGCACAGGAAAAGCTTGTAGAGCTTATGGGGCTTGACCGTATAACCGTTATAAGCAGCGGTGATGTTGCCAAAAATCCTACCTCACCCAATGTTAAACAGAATATTTTAATAGGTACTCTGATAGGCATTGTTTTAGGCTGCGGAATAGTTTTCCTTATTTACGCTACCTATAACAAGGTTTCCTCTGCCGAGGCGATTGAAAAGCAGTTGGGTATTTCGGTATTAGCCACTATTCCTTATAATAACAGACAGAAATCAAGAAAGTAGTAGGTTTTACAAATTTATGGAAAATATAAACAACGACCTGTTATACAGCAGCAGTAACAGTCTGCCTACAGCAGGCAGGGTGAATTTCAACACCACCGTTACTAAGGACTTCCCCACAAATGAAGCCTACAAAATGCTTAGAACCAATATACTTTTTTGCGGTAAGGCTGTTAAGACTATTGTTATAACCTCCTCACACGAGAATGAGGGCAAAAGCACCATTTCTACCGAAATTTCAAAAAGTCTTGCGGAGATAGAGAAAAAGACACTTCTTATCGACGCTGATATGAGAAAATCGGTAATTTTGAAAAAGAACCTGAAAGCACAAAATATAATGGGTCTTTCGGAATTACTTTCGGGACAAGCCACTATCGGTCAGGTGCTTTACAACACCCAGATACCTCATTTTGACGTTATTTTCAGCGGACACTTTCCGCCCAACCCTGCAGAGCTTGTAAGCTCTGCTACCTTTAAGACGGTTCTTGACAAGTTTAAAGAGGTTTACGATTATATAATAATCGACTCTCCCCCGTTAATTCCCGTAATTGATGCATCGGTAATTTCCACCCAATGTGACGGTGCGATAATAGTTATAGCCTCGGGCAAGACACAGTATCAGGAGGTATCCTCCACCAAAGAACAGCTTGAGAAAAGCGGCTGCAGAATACTTGGCGCAATACTCAACGAAACCGACCCTAAGTACAGCCGTAGCAAATACTACAAAAAGAATTCTTATTACTACGACAATAATGTAAAAAGATAAAATTTTACCCCGACACTTATGGCATCTTGGCATAAGTGTCGGGGCTTTTTATGTATTAAACATTCTGCTTTTTTATACCGAAAATCATTCTTAATATGCCGCCTAAAAACTTGGGACTTTTAAATAATACTACTTTCATAAATGCTCCTCCTATTTACAACCTGAAATTGCTAAAATAATTACCCAGATTGCAAGTACTGCAATTAAAAATCTGGGAGGACAAAAGCAGCTTACAATAATTCCAACAGCAAAGGTCAGGGCACATAGTCCTTTATTGCGGTTAAAGTTTCTTCGCATTTTGTTTCCTCCCTCATTAACAGTATATAGAAAATGGGGAGGAAACGTTACTGTGTTTTTTATTTTTTTGAATTCCAAGGCTTTAAATCCTTTAAAGAGCTGTAAAGCTGTAAATATGAGTCATGACGTGAGGGTGCGATTTTTCCCTCGTTTACAGCATCTATTACGGCACAGCCCTTTTCACCCGTATGGGTACAGCCTGTAAATTTACACAAAGCCGTAAAATCGTCAAACTCATAAAAATAATCGGTCAGATTTTCTTTTAAGGAATAATCGAAATTATCTATTTCCAAAGATGAAAAACCCGGTGTGTCGGCAACAAAGCCTCCAAAGGGCAAGGGATAAAGCTCAGTATGCCTTGTAGTGTGACGGCCTCTGCCTAATTTTTCGCTGACCTCACCTGTAGCAATAGTATTTTCACCGAAAAGATAATTCAGCATACTGGATTTACCTACACCCGAATTGCCCGTAAAGGCGCTGACACAGTCCTTAAGCTCGTTTTTAAGCCCTTCCATACCCTCGCCCTCAGCGGCAGATACAACATAGGTTTTAAAGCCTGCACCCCTGTAAAGGGCTTCAAAGGCTTTGAAATCCCCCATATCACACTTATTGAAAACAATTATCGGCTCAATTGAATTATGACGTGCTATAACGGTCATTTTATCAATAACTAAGGTGTTAGGGGCAGGTGACGAAAAGGCAGAAACGATAAAAAGCTTGTCTATATTAGCAACGGGCGGACGGATAAGACTGTTCTTTCTCGGAAGTATTTTATCCACAATACCCTTACCGTTATCTGTATTTTCGAGCTCTACCCTATCGCCTACCAAAGGGGAAACTCCGCTTTTGCGGAAGCTTCCCCTTGCTTTACATTCGTAAATTTCGCTGTTTTCTGCTGCTACATAGTAAAAGCCTGAAAGAGCTTTAATAATTATACCTGTCATATTATTCTTCGGTATTTGCGCCGCCGGTTTGCGTGTTGTTGTTACCATGATTTGTAGTAACTCCATCTTCCTTAGGATATTTATTATAATCCTTATGCGGTGTATTTTGTGTTTCACCTATACTGCCTTTCTTATTAGTAACAACAACATCATACAAGTTATATCGGGTACCATTTTCATCGGAAATTTTAACTGTCAGTTCAAGTTGTTCTTCGGTAGTAGTAAGTTCCTTAAATACATAGGTATAACCAATGGCAAGTAAATCCTGTTCTTCACTTTCTTTAATCAATCCACCATCCCAAATAGACACCTTGGTGTACAAATCTTTAAAATCATACGGAATTTTTACTTCAACATTATATTTATAACCTTTGCATACATAAATCTTAACTGTAGTACCTTCAGGAACTTGAGAAGAACTATTTACAGGGTCTTGAGCAGAAACATAGCCTACAGGATAATAATTATCATTGCTTGTAAGGTATACACCTTCTTCACTCACAACAAGGCCTGCTTTTTCAAGCTCACTCTTAGCGTCAGCTTGTTTCAATCCTACAACATTAGGAACGGAAACGTTTTTAGTGGGCTTGCCCGAACTTACGTATACGGTAATCTTTGCACCCTCGGCAACAACCTCTGTACGCTGGGGTTCGGTTTTTACAACAAGACCGGATTCAACATCCTCGTCAGCTATTTCGGAAACAACGGTGGTAAAGCCGTTAGACTTAAGCTCAGACACCGCCGCCGACTCGGTCTTACCGTAGACATCAGGTACCTTCTTGGTGGATTGACCCATACTGATGTAAAGGATAATTTCAGCATCCTTCTTAAGTTTTTCGCCCTCTGTTTCGGACTGCTCGTAAACTACACCGTATTCGTATTTATCGTTATGATCCCACTTAGGTTCAAAATTAAAGTTTTCGTTATATTTCTCGTTGGCTTTGATTTCTTCCCAACTTTGTCCTACAAAGTCAGGACACTCTATTTCAGCACCTGTACCCTTAAAGAGCTTTGGAATAAAGAGAATACCCAAAACTACCAATGCCACAACTAATGTAACGGCAATACCTGCAAGAATGGGGATGATATTATTCTTTTCCCTTGTTTCCTCGATGTCGGTATCGTCATCATCGTCAATGTCGATTTGTGACATACCGCCTACAAACTTTGTGGGTGAATTGTCCACAAAATAGGTATAATCAAATGTAAGGGAGGGGTCTTTTCTGAACTGGCTTAAATCGCTTAGCATTTCCGCCGCAGACTGGTAACGTCTTTCAGGTGTCTTTTGCATAGCGTGCATGGTTATCTGTTCAAGACCCTGCGGAATAGAGCCGTTTATTTCGGTAGGCAGCTGTGGGTCACGTTGGAGCTGCATAATAGCTACGGATACTGCACTCTCAGCCTGAAAAGGAAGCTTGCCGGTAAGCATTTCGTAAAGCATAACACCTACAGAATAAATATCAGCCTTTTCGTCGGTCTTTTCTCCCCTTGCCTGCTCGGGGCTGATGTAATGAACAGAGCCTATAGCCTTATCGGTTATGGTGCGTTGGTCGCTACGTGCAAAACGGGCGATACCGAAGTCGGTAACCTTAATTGTACCGTCAGGCAAAACCATGATATTCTGAGGCTTAACGTCACGGTGAACGATACCCTTATCGTGAGCGTGCTGTAAGCCCTTTAATATCTGAATGGTAAAATGAACTGCATCCTTCCAGCGAAGGCTACCCTGCTGTTCGATAAATTCTTTGAGAGTTATACCCTCGATATACTCCATAACAATGTACTGTATAAGGTCGCCGAAGCTAACGTCATGCACCTTTACAATATTGGGATGAGAGAGCATTGCAATTGCCTTAGACTCATTCTTAAAGCGGCGTAAAAATTCATCATTAGAGGTAAATTCCTCTTTTAATATTTTTACCGCAACGGTACGGTTTTCAAGGTTGTCATAAGCCTTGTAAACGACCGCCATTCCTCCTACACCGATAATTTCCTGAATTTCATAGCGTCCGTCAAGACGTTTTCCCACAAATCTATCCATAATATTCATCCTTTCTTTACCGTCACAACGGTAATATTATCACCGCCGCCGTTTTTGTTAGCTTCGTTTATAAGGGCCTCGGCTACAGCTTCAGCCTGCGTGCTTTCTATAATGCTTTTAATACCCGAAGTGTCAACATAATTACTGAGTCCGTCGGTACAAAGCAGTAAGGTCTCCCCAACAGATAAATCACATCGGTTGTTTTCAGGAAGAACATCCTCCTCGGTACCAAGTGCCCTTGTAATAACATTCTTTCTCGGATGCACACGTGCCTGTTCGGGAGTGAGCTTTCCGCTCTCTATCAAAGACTGCACCACCGAATGGTCACGGGTTACCTGCCGGATTTCATTGCCTACTATGTAAGCTCTGCTGTCGCCTACATGGGATATGACCGTAAAATCATTTGTGACAATTGCGGCTACTACCGTTGTTCCCATTCCCTTTAAATTCGGGTCTTTCAGGGAAAGATCGTAAACCTCGATATTTGCCGAGATGATAGCGTTGTTAAGGAGTGCGGCGGCACCGTCAAAGCTCAATCCCAAGCGGTAAGACCTTTCTACAAATTTACTTATAGCCTCTGCCGCCATTTTGCTTGCCACATTGCCGGCATTAGCACCGCCCATGCCGTCACACACCACTGCGAGTATTGCGCCGTCAGGCAGCATACAGATAGAAAAGGCATCCTGATTGGAGCTTCTTCTAAGACCTATATCGGTTTTACCGTAGCTTCTCATTGTCATCACACTCCTTTACTCTGCGTCTTAACTGACCGCAGGAGGCATCTATATCTGCTCCCAAGGTTCGTCTCACCGTGGCATTTACACCAAGGCTTATAAGCCGTTGTTTAAACGCAAGAATTTTATTTTTATCCGGCTTTTTAAAGGAATTTTCCTTAACCGGATTTGCAGGTATTAAATTAACATGACACATTATTCCTTTAAGAATATGCGCCAATTCTTTTGCACATTCGTCGCTGTCGTTGACACCGTCAATCAGTGCGTATTCAAAGGAAATTCGCCGTGTAGTAACCTTTTGATAGTCACGGCAGGCCTTTAAAAGAGCCTCAATATTCCACTTTTTATTAACACGCATCATACTGCTTCTGATTTTATCGTTAGGAGCATGTAAGGATACCGAAAGTGTTATTGGAAAATTATATTCCTTTAGCTTTTCTATACCCGTAACTACTCCAGAGGTGGAAAGGGAAATATGTCTAAGCCCTATCCCTAAGCCCTCCTCGGCGGAGACAAGCTGTAAAAACCTTACCGAATTGCTGAAATTATCAAGGGGCTCGCCCATACCCATCATTACTACGTTGGAAATGCGAACACCATTGTCCTTTCCTGCCGTCATTATCTGGGACAGCATTTCCGAGGCAGTAAGGTCTCTTACCTTGCCGTTCAGTCCCGAGGCACAGAAGCTACAGCCCATATTGCAGCCAACCTGAGTTGAAATACAAACGGTATATCCGTGCTCGTACTTCATAAAGACCGATTCTATATACTCCCCGTCAAAAAGGGAGAACACATATTTTACTGTGCCGTCTATTTTGGACTCAAAGCGTTTGACAATCTTAACCCCTGCTATATAGCAGTTTTCTTTCAGCTTATTTCTAAGGGAAATAGGCAGGTTTGTCATTTCGTCAAAGCTTTCCGCTCCCGACTGTAGCCAGCAAAAGAGCTGTTTTGCCCTGAATTTAGGCTCTCCTAAAGCTTTCAGCATTTCTTGGAGCTCGGTCACCGTCATAGATTTTATATCGGTTTTATTCAAATGGACTTCACCTCTTGACTAACAAAGCACAGTAAAAACCGTCAGTGCTATCGGTATGGGGCATAAATGTGTGCTCGTATTCTTTACTGAACTCTTCGTGGTTTTCGAGAAAACGGTTAATTTGGTTTTCGTTCTCATTCCGTCTTAGGGTACATGTGGAATAAAGTATGCTTCCGCCCGATTTTAAATATTTTACTGCATTTTCGAGAATACTGTACTGTATTTTTTCAAGCTCTCCGAAATCCTCAATAGGCTTATATTTAATTTCGGGCTTTCGGCGGATTACTCCTAATCCCGAACAAGGAACATCGCAAAGAACCTTATCAAACTCACCTAAATCGTGATTATAAACCGTAGCATCGTTAAGAGTTGCTTTTATTATATTAAGACCAAGCCTTTCGGCTGAGTCACTGATAAGCTTTAATTTATGCTCATATAAATCACATGCGATTATTTCGCCCTTGTTTTCCAAAATTTGCGCCATTGTAAAGCTTTTTCCGCCTGGGGCGGAGCAGATATCGAGCACCCGTTCACTCGGTTTAGGTGCCAATACCGCCACCGCTTTTTGGGATGCCGTATCCTGAACATGGAAAAAGCCTTGACGGAATAAATCGCATCCCCCGATATCGGTTCCCTTTTCTAAAATAAGGGAGTTTTCTACGTCACCCTTTACTGCGGTTATACCCTCAGCTTTAAGCTTTTCAATAAGCTCGTCGGATGATATTTTGACGGTATTTACCCTAAGTGTTACGGGCGGGGCCTTTAGGCTTTCCTCTAAAAGAGCCACCGCATTTTCGGTTCCGTAATCTTTAATAAAGCTGTCTGTTATCCATTCGGGGCAGGAGTATCTGATACTCAAATCCTTTACGCCATCCCCTTCGGGTAAAAGCTTTTCCTCCCTTAAAGCCGAGCGAAGTACCGCATTAACAAAGCCTGAATTTCGGCTTTCTTTGGACTTTTTTATCAGCTTTACCGCCTCATTAACTGCGGCGGAATCGGGAATTTTATCCATGTACATTATTTGATAAAGAGCGCACCTTAAAACCTGTAAGGTATAAGGGGCAGTCTTTTTTATTGGTGTTTTCATAAATCGGGACAGAACATAATCGAGGGTGATTTTTCTATCCAGCACCCCGTAAACCAAAGCGGACGTTAATTTTTTATTTTCAGGTGACATATCGCTGTCTTTAAGCTCCGCCGCTAAGGTTATATTCGAATATGCTCCGTCACGTTCTATTTTTGTAAGAACATTTGCCGCAAGCTTTCTCGGGTTAGTCATTATTATCACCAATGGGACTTCCCAGCGGTATGGGTTTTCCGCAAAGCATTTGTTTAGCGGTCATAGGTTTGGAGCCTTCGGGTTGCAGCTCTAAAATTCTAAGGGTTGTACCCTTTCCGCAGGCAACTACAAGCTCATCGGTATTGCCGACTACCGTTCCTGCCTTACTGTCAGTAGTTTCCCCAACCCTACAGGAAATAACCTTTATACGCTTACCCCCTCTAAAGAAGTATGCGCAGGGCCAAGAATAATAGCCCCTTACGGCATTGTGTATTTCATCGGCGGTCTTATTAAAATCTATAAGCGCCATTTCCTTTTTGATTATGGGAGCGTAGGTAGCTTCGTCATGGTTTTGTGGTGTAGGAGTAATCTCTCCTTTTGATAGCTTATCTACGGTGGACACCATTAAATCGGCGCTTTTTACACTTAAACGATCAAAAAGCTCCTCGGCGGTTTCTTCGTCACCTATTGCGACTTCAACGGTTTCTAAAATATCGCCCGTGTCCATACCCTCGTCCATAAACATGGTACTGACACCCGTTACTTTTTCGCCGCAGACTATACACCACTGTATAGGAGAAGCTCCTCTATATTTAGGAAGAAGTGATGCATGACCGTTTACGCAGCCGAATTTAGGAATTTCGAGAATTTCTTTTGGCAAAATCTTGCCGTAAGCCACAACTACAATTATATCGGGAGCTATCTCTCTTAATATTTCAGTCGCTTTACCGTCCCTTAAAGTATTAGGCTGAAAAACAGTAATATTATGCTTTTCGGCTAAAACCTTAACGGGCGGAGGGGTTAAAATACGCTTTCTGCCTACGGGCTTATCAGGCTGGGCAAAAACCGCCGCTATATCGTGACCCGCACTAATGAGCTTTTGGAGGGTAACCGCCGCATAATCGGGTGTTCCCATAAAAACAATCTTCATAAGGTACTGAAATTAACCTTTCTTAATTTTATCTATATAAAGTATTCCGTCAAGGTGGTCTATCTCATGGCAAAAGGCACGAGCCTTAAAGCCCTCGGCGGTAATTACGATATTTTTTCCGTTTCTGTCCTGAGCACGAACGGTAACCTTTAAGGGTCTTACTACCTCCTCAAAACGGTCGGGTATGGAAAGACAGCCTTCACTCCCTGTCTGACTGCCGCTTTTTTCGGTAATTACAGGGTTTATAAGCTCAATAAGTCCGTCACCTACATCTACTACACAGTAACGTCTTAAAATGCCTATCTGAGGTGCGGCAAGCCCTACACCCTCTGCCTTGTACATGGTTTCCGCCATATCGTCAAGCACTGTATGAAGTTTCTCATCAAAGGTCAGCTGACTGCGGCAGACCTTTCTTAAAACATCATCACCGATTTTTACAATATTCCTTATTGCCATTATTTTCTCCTTATACTATACTCTCAGGATTAAAGTCAACCGAAACAGTAGTATCGGCTGTAAGTTTAACCGACATTGCTTTTCTGAGAAGCTCCCTGAAACGAGGACTGTTCTTACATTTAATTATTATTCTGAAACGGTATTTATTATTTATCTTAGGCACCGAATAGGGCGCCGGACCTAAAATTATTAGCTTAATATCCGAATATTCCTCTGTAATAAGCCTTTTAATTTCAACAAATATTTGCTTTAGGGTATTTTCAGCTGTATCTCGGCTTTGGGACTTAACACCCACTACGCATATATCGCAATAGGGCGGATAAATCATAAGCTTTCTCGTGAGAATTTCTTCCTCGTAAAAGCTATCAAAGTCTTGATTTTTTGCTAAATTTATAATTGAGCTTTGGGGGTCTACCGTCTGTACAATAGCTACCCCTTCGTTTTCGCCTCTGCCTGCCCTGCCTACTACCTGAGTAAGCAGAGAAAAGGTGCGCTCAAAGCTACGGTAATCCTCGCTGTACATAGCGCTGTCCGCTCCCAAAACACCTACTACGGTAACATTTGGGAAATCAAGACCCTTTGCAACCATCTGCGTGCCCAAAAGTATATTGTATTCACCCTTTGAAAAGGCACTTAAATAGGTGGAATAGGAATCTCGTGAAACCGTACTGTCCGCATCTAAGCGAAGTACCCGAGCGGTGGGAAAAAGCTTAGCTATTTCCTCCTCGGCTTTTTGAGTACCTAACCCCAAAAACTTCATATGCTCACTGCCACACTCACTGCATTTACCGTTAGCACTTTCGGAATATCCGCAATAGTGGCACATCAGCCTTTTATTGGCAGAATGGTAGGTAAGCGACACACTGCAATTGGGACAGGTAGCAACATGTCCGCAATTAGGGCAGGATATATAGGTATTATGCCCACGGCGGTTAAGAAGAATTATCGCCTGATGTCCCTGTTCCAAAGCATCCTTTACAGCCTCGTAAAGCTTGGTACTTAAAACACCCGAATTGCCCGAAAGTATTTCCTTTTTCATATCCACCGTTTCGACATGAGGTAATACCGCATTTCCGTAACGGCTTTCGAGTTTATAAAGAGAATACTTACCCTTTTTAGCCAAGGTAAAGCTTTCTACAGACGGCGTAGCGGACGCTAAACACAAAAGCCCCTTATGGTACGCTGTTCTGAAACGGGCAACATCCCTTGTATGGTAACGAGGAGTTTTTTCGGATTTATAGGTATGCTCCTGCTCCTCGTCAATAATTATAAGACCTAAATCCCTAAACGGAGCAAAAACAGCACTGCGTGTGCCCACGGCTATAACCGCCTTGCCTTCACGTATCCTCTGCCATTCGTCCATACGCTGACCCATAGACATGGCGCTGTGAAATACCGCCACCTTATTGCCGTAACGGGAAGTGAAAATAGAAATAAGCTGAGGAGTAAGTGAAATTTCAGGCACCATTACGATAACGCCCTTATTATCGGCTATTACAGAATCGGCAAGCTTTAAGAATACCTGAGTTTTTCCCGAGCCTGTAACACCGTATAAAAGGGCGGTTTTGCCATCTTGGCTCCTATAGTCCTTATACAGACCCTCATAAGCGGCATTTTGCTCCTCTGTAAGGTGAATATCTGAGGTATCAGGAGTGGTTTTTTCACGCTTAGGCGCTCTGAAAACCTGCTTTTCAAAGGAAATCAAAACTTCCTTTTTTATAAGTGACTCTATTACAGATACCGAAACACCCGTAAAATAGCATATTTCCTTAACCGACGTAGCACCTGCGGCATTGACAAGCTCTGCCACCTCACGCTGACGGGGAGTAAGCTTTATATTATCAAGCTCAACACCGTCCCGAATACGCACCCATTTTTGAGTAGCGTCTCCCATTTTTCGCTTGGCGGTACTATTTTTAATTACCGCTTCCTTTTCGCAAAGTATATCGAGAACCTCTTTTAAAATACCAAGGTCGGATAAAATCACATTTTCCGCCTTTTCGCCGTTTCTTGATAGGTAGTCGAATACCTCACGCTCGGTTTCATCCAAAAGGGATACAGAAAATTCCGTATTGGCAGAATAATAATTTACCATGCGGTAATTAAGCCCCGCAGGCAGCATCGTATGTACCCCGTCATAATAGGTACAAAACACGCTTTCCTTTAGGTATTTGCAAAGAATTAACATTTCA
>JAFUOL010000055.1 GCA_017481865.1 Clostridia bacterium
TGAACCTGAAAAAGTATGCAATTCATAGGTGGAAAATGTCATACCCAAACGGCTTTTTTACCCTTATTTTCCAATTATTCACCAATGGATATTTTAAAACCCTGAACTTCGCTTGAAATTCAGGGTTTTTCTACAGTCTGAGAGGTGCCTTTTGGCACCTCTTTTATTAGTTTTAATATCCTAAATCTTCTCCGCAAAGAATAACGGTTATTCTGCCTTTTTCACGCTGAAGTGCAGTAACTAAATAGTTAACACAAATTCTGCGAGGATTATTGCAACCATCGGTTATATCGGGGTTATTGCTTTTAAGAAGCGATACGCAATGGCCCAGCTTTGCGCAAGGGGTATCAATCCCAAGTCTTACACAGTTTTTAGGCGCAGCTATCTTCTTTACACGAAGCAAGCCCTCGGTGGTGTTTTTAACTATCTTGTTAGCTCCTACCACCATTATAACCTTTTTGGGACCAAAGGCAATCGCCGCTATACGATTGGAAAAACCGTCAACATTGATAAGCTCACCGTTTTCGGTAACAGCATTTGAAGAACAGAAGAAGAAATCACCGCCTATAGCACTGCGGAAAACCTCCTGCCGTTGCTCAGGTGTAATGCCCTGACGGTTACGGTCGAGAAAACGGTAGCAGTCTTTGTTTATAAGCTCCCATACACCGCTTTCCTTCAGGGAAACAGAACCGCCTGCTGTGATAACACAGCCGTTAAACAGCATCCTTTCTACGATTGCAGGAATATCAGCGGCTTTTTCGGCATATATACCGTCAATATTGTTGCGTTCAAGCGCCTTAATAACCGCTAAAATACGGTTTTCGTTATTATTTTGCATAGTCTACTGCACGGCTTTCACGAATAACATTTACCTTAATCTGACCGGGGTATTCAAGCTCATTTTCTATTCTTTCGGCTATCTGATGAGACATAAGTACCATTTGGTCGTCGGTAACAGCTTCAGGCTTAACTACGATACGTACCTCACGGCCTGCCTGAATAGCGTAAGAGGTCTCGACACCGTTGAAAGAATTGGCGATTTCTTCAAGCTTTTCGAGACGTTTAATGTAATTTTCAATGTTTTCACGTCTTGCTCCGGGGCGGGCTGCCGAAATAGCGTCAGCCGCCTGAACTATGCAGGCAATAACCGTTTTAGCCTCAACATCACCGTGGTGAGCGTGAATTGCATTGATAACAGTTTCATTTTCACGGTATTTCTTGGCCGCCTCAACACCAAGCTGTATGTGAGAGCCTTCCTGCTCGTGGTCAAGGGCTTTACCAATATCATGCAGAAGTCCCGCACGCTTAGCAAGGGTAACATCTGCACCCATTTCAGCCGCTAAAAGACCTGAAAGGTGACATACCTCCATAGAGTGGTTGAGAACGTTCTGACCGTAGCTTGTACGGTAACGGAGCTTGCCGAGCAGTCGGATAAGCTCAGGATGCAGATTGTGAATACCTGCATCTATCATAGCACGCTCACCCTCCTGCTTGATGGTGGCCTCTACCTCAGCAGTAGCCTTGGCAACGGTCTCCTCAATTCTGCCGGGGTGAATACGTCCGTCAAGAATAAGCTTTTCAAGCGCTACTCTTGCAATCTCACGTCTTACAGGGTCAAAGCTCGATAAAGTAATGGTTTCGGGAGTATCGTCAATAATAAGGTCAACACCAGTAGCGGTTTCCAGCGCTCGGATATTACGACCCTCACGACCGATAATTCTACCCTTCATTTCGTCATTGGGCAGAGCTACAACAGATACAGTCATTTCGGAGGAATGGTCAGCGGCACAGCGCTGAATAGCATGACCGATTATATTCTTTGCAATCTTATCGGCATCCTCCTTGGTTTGCTGTTCAAACTCCATAATCTTTACAGCCTTTTCATGGGTAAGCTCACCGTCAAGCAGCTCTAAAAGGTGGGTCTTAGCCTGCTCCTTTCTAAAGCCGGAGATTTTTTCAAGCAAATCCATCTGGCTCTGCTTAAGGCGGTCACATTCCTCAAGTCTCGCCTCAATCTCCTTAGCACGGTTGTTGAGCTTTTCCTCTTTAGCTTCAAGATTATCGGTCTTGCGGTCGAGCGACTCCTCCTTCTGCTGAATACGGTGTTCCTGACGCTGAACCTCACTGCGGCGCTCACGCAGGTCCTTTTCGGTTTCCTGACGGAGCTGGTGAATTTCATCCTTTGCTTCAAGCAAAGCTTCTTTTTTCTTAGACTCGGCATTTTTCATTGCGTCGCTTAAAATTCGTCTTGCTTCCTCCTCGGCGGAGCCGATGGTAGCCTCAGCAGACCTTCTGCGGTGTACAGAACCGACAACAAAGCCTACAACTGCGAATACGACGGCGGCAATGCCTCCGATAATATAGGGCATAATGCACCTCCAAATATAATAAACACGGATTTTACCTTATTTACATAAAGGTACGGGAGCCGTGCGTTTTCCCCCCGTGATACAGTATTTTTTTATGAGCGGCTCGCCACTGCCGCAAATAAATCCAATGTAATATCTCTACTATTTTACCACCATACGTAAAATCTGTCAAGAAACATATGGTATTTTTTAGCCAATATGTGCAATTTTTTTAGATTTGACAATTTTTTTGCCTGTAGGCAAATACTTTTCTTGAAAAATGCAGAGTTATGGTTTATAATAACTCTGTTATATTGGTGTTGTTTCTGCCCTTAACGGCGGAACGACCGTTTGAAAGGAAAAGTGTATATGGAAAAGAAAGAACGCAGAGTCGGTACTGTTTCGAGAGGTATTCGCTGTCCTATTATAAGACAGGGTGACGACCTTGCACAAATCGTTACCGAAAGTGTTTTACTGGCTGCAGAAGACGAAGGATTTTCTTTAAAGGACCGTGACGTTATCGCTCTTACCGAATCTATCGTTGCCCGTTCACAGGGTAACTACGCTACTGTAGATAACATTGCCGAGGACGTTAAGACAAAGCTTGGCGGCGAAACTATCGGTGTTATATTCCCCATCCTTTCCCGTAACCGTTTTGCTATATGCCTACGTGGTATTGCAAAGGGCGCTAAAAAGATAGTGCTTATGCTGGCCTACCCCTCCGACGAGGTTGGCAACGAGCTTGCCGATTGGGACAAGATTGACGAGGCAGGCATCAACCCCCATTCCGACGTACTTACCCTCGAACGCTACCGTGAGGTTTTCGGTGTTCACCCTCTGGAGTTTACAGGCGTTGACTATGTTGAATATTATCAGAACCTTATTAAGGACTGCGGCGCAGAGGTTGAGATAATCTTTGCAAATCAGGCAAAGGCAATCCTTGATTATACCGACTGTGTGCTTACCTGTGACATTCACACAAGAGCACGTACAAAGCGTCTTTTAAAGGCGGCAGGTGCTAAAAAGGTTTACGGACTTGATGAAATCATGAACGCCCCCGTGAACGGCAGCGGCTACAATGCAAATTACGGTCTTTTAGGCTCCAACAAGTCTACAGAGGAGACCGTTAAGCTTTTCCCGAGAGATTGTCAGGGTCTTGTTGAGGACATTAAGGAGCGTATCTTAGAGGCTACAGGCAAGAATGTTGAGGTTATGGTATACGGAGACGGCGCTTTCAAAGACCCCAAGGGTAAGATTTGGGAGCTTGCGGACCCCGTTGTTTCCCCTGCATTTACAAACGGTCTTGTAGGTACACCTAACGAATTAAAGCTTAAATATCTTGCTGATAATGATTATAAGGATCTTTCGGGCGAGGAGCTTAAAAAGGCTATTTCCGAAAGCATTAAAGCTAAGAGCGGCAGCCTTGTAGGTAACATGGCGGCTCAGGGAACTACTCCCCGTCAGCTTACCGACCTTATCGGCTCTCTTTGCGACCTTACCAGCGGCTCAGGAGACAAGGGTACTCCTGTAGTACTTGTTCAGGGATATTTCGACAACTACACTAACTAACGGAGGGAAACAAAATGGATAGCAATAAACGTCCCGAAAATATGGCACGTATAAACACAAAGGAATTAGCTGATGCTTTTATATCCGAGCAGGTAGCCGCTATAAAGGAGCAGGTTGGCGATAAAAAGGTACTCTTAGCCCTTTCGGGCGGTGTTGACTCCTCTGTAGTAGCCGCACTTCTTATAAAGGCTATCGGCAAGCAGTTAGTATGCGTTCACGTTAACCACGGTCTTATGCGCAAGGGCGAGAGCGAGCAGGTTATCGAGGTTTTCAAAAATCAGATGGATGCTAACCTTATCTACATAGACGCTACCGATCGTTTTCTTGATTTATTGGCAGGCGTAAGCGAGCCCGAGAAAAAGAGAAAGATTATCGGCGGCGAATTTATTAAGGTATTTGACGAGGAAGCAAGCAAGCTTGAGGGAATTTCTTTCTTAGCTCAGGGTACTATTTACCCCGATATTTTGGAGTCTGACGGTGTTAAGGCTCACCACAATGTAGGCGGACTTCCCGAGGATATGCAGTTCGAGCTTGTAGAGCCCGTTAAGCTCCTTTTCAAGGACGAGGTTCGTGTTGTAGGCTCTGCATTGGGACTTCCCGACAGCATGGTTTACCGTCAACCCTTCCCGGGACCCGGTCTCGGTGTTCGTTGCTTAGGCGCTATCACCCGTGACAGACTTCATGCTTTAAGAGAAGCAGATGCTATCTTGCGTGAGGAATTTGATAAGAACGGTCTTGCAGGCAAGGTATGGCAGTACTTTATCGCCGTTCCCGATATGAAAAGTGTCGGTGTTAAGGACGGTAAGCGTTACGAGGGCTGGCCGGCAATTATCCGTGCGGTAAACACTACCGATGCCATGAGCGCCACTATTGAGGAAATCCCCTACAGCCTTCTCCACCGCATAACCGACAGAATAACCCACGAGGTAGACGGTATCAACCGTGTGCTCTTAGACTTAACTCCAAAACCAATCGGTACGATTGAGTGGGAATAATTTTAAA
>JAFUOL010000056.1 GCA_017481865.1 Clostridia bacterium
CGCTTTGCTTTTAACGGTATTTAACGAATTTCCCGATATTTGTGTCCCTGCGGACCAAAACCTTATAAACGAATTGACGGAAAGAGGGCTTATAATAATAAATGAGGGTAAGCCTGCTGTTACGAGCAAGGGTGCAATTCTTGCAAAAGCCTTCGGTTCTTTGAGAAAAAAGGAATTTTGAATTACTTGGGATATTTTTACATACACTATAAATGAATTTTTTAACAAATTTGATTCTAATTATTAACAAATATTAAAAAGTTCAAAACCTATCTTGACTTTTCCTGACTTTTGGTTTAATATAGTCAATACAACGTGAAAATCAGCCAAAAACCGGCTGATACGCAATAATTTTTATTTGGAGGAAAATGAAATGAACATTAAACCTTTGGCTGACAATGTTGTTTTAAAGGCAACAGAGGCAGAGGAAACCACTAAAAGCGGTATAGTACTTACTTCTGCCGCTAAAGAAAAGCCGCAAGTGGCTCAGGTAGTAGCCGTAGGACCGGGCGGTTTGGTTGACGGTAAAGAGGTTAAAATGACCGTTAAGGTGGGCGACAAGGTAATCGCCGCTAAATATTCCGGCACCGAAATCAAAATAGACGGTGAGGAATACACAATAATCCGCCAGTCGGAAATTCTTGCAGTAGTAGAATAAGGAGTAAATTGTAATGGCTAAAAATATTATTTTCGGCGAGGAAGCACGTAAGTCTTTACAGACAGGTGTTGATAAGCTTGCAAACGCAGTAAAGGTAACCTTAGGACCTAAGGGCAGAAACGTAGTTCTTGATAAAAAGTACGGCTCACCCCTTATCACTAATGACGGTGTTACAATTGCTAAGGAAATTGAGCTCGATGACCCCTTTGAGAATATGGGTGCTCAGCTTGTTAAAGAGGTTTCTGTTAAAACCAACGATGCCGCAGGTGACGGTACTACCACCGCTACCGTTTTGGCTCAGGCTCTTATTAACGAGGGTATGAAAAACGTAGCCGCAGGCGCTAACCCCATGGTAGTTAAAAAGGGTATCAAGAATGCTGTTGATACCGCAATTGCTACTGTTATAAATAACTCCAAAAAGGTAAGCGGAACAGAGGATATTGCCCGTGTTGCTACCGTTTCCTCAGGTGATGAGGTTATAGGAAAGCTTATTGCCGAGGCTATGGGCAAGGTTACTGCTGACGGTGTTATAACCGTTGAGGAATCCAAGACCGCCGAGACCTATTCCGAGGTTGTTGAGGGTATGCAGTTTGACCGTGGTTATATCACTCCTTACATGGCTACCGATACAGATAAGATGGAGGCTGTTCTTGACGATGCCCTCATTCTTATTACCGACAAGAAAATTTCAAGTATTCAGGAAATTTTGCCTTTACTCAAACAGATAGTTCAGTCTGGCAAAAAGCTCCTCATTATTGCTGAGGATATCGAGGGTGAGGCTCTTTCCACCCTTATTGTTAACAAGCTCCGTGGTACCTTTACCTGTGTAGCCGTTAAAGCCCCCGGCTTTGGTGACAGACGTAAGGAAATGCTCCGTGATATCGCAATTCTTACAGGCGGTGAGGTTATTTCCGAGGAATTGGGTCTTGAGCTTAAGGACACTACCGTTGACCAGTTAGGTCGTGCACGTCAGGTTAAGGTTTCTAAGGAAAACACCATTATTGTTGACGGTGCAGGTGACAGCTCCGCTATTAAGGACAGAGTAAATCAGATAAGAAACGAGCTTTCGGTTACCACATCTGATTTTGATAAGGAAAAGCTTCAGGAAAGACTTGCAAAGCTTGCAGGCGGTGTTGCTGTTATTAAGGTAGGTGCCGCTACCGAGATAGAAATGAAGGATAAAAAGCTTCGCATTGAGGATGCTCTCTCTGCTACAAAAGCCGCAGTTGAAGAGGGTATTGTTGCAGGCGGCGGTGTTGCGCTTATCAACGCTATCCCTGCTGTAGCCGAGTTGCTCGCTACTACCGAGGGCGATGAAAAGACCGGTGTTAACATCGTGCTTAAATCCTTAGAGGCTCCTATCCGTCAGATAGCTTACAATTCGGGTCTTGAGGGCTCTGTAATTATTGATAAGATAATCTCCAGCGGTAAGGTAAACTATGGCTTTGACGCTTACAATGAGGTTTACACCGATATGTTGGAGGCAGGTATTGTTGATCCGACAAAGGTTACACGTTCAGCACTTGAGAATGCCGCATCTGTAGCTTCTATGGTTCTTACTACCGAGAGCCTCGTTGCCGACAAGCCGGAGGATGCTGCCGCTGCTAATGCTGCCGCCGCTGCCGCTGCCGCACAGGGCGGAATGTACTAATAATATGTATATATAATTTCCGTACTCTCTACGGGGATTACAGCCGAGAGGGTATATGCCCTCTCGGTTTCCGTTTATTTTAAATTTTCAGGAGGTATATCAATTGACGCTTTATTCCAACACAAAGGACGAGGTACTAAAAGCGTTTTCTGCCGACCCAGAAAGGGGACTAAGCACACATAAAGCCGCCGAACTACAGGCAAAATACGGAGCAAATAAGCTTCAGGAAAAAAAGAAAAAGTCTAATTTTCAGCGGTTTTTGGATCAGTTTAAGGATGCGATGATAATTATTCTTATCGTTGCGGCAATAGTCTCCTTCGGTGTGATTTGCGCCGAAAAGAACTGGAGCGAGCTTTTTGAGCCTGCGCTGATACTCCTTATAGTAATACTTAATGCTATTATGGGTGTGTATCAGGAGGGTAAGGCGGAAAAAGCTCTGGATGCACTGAAAAATATGTCTGCTCCCCATGCAAGGGTAATTCGTGACGGCGAGGAAATGATAATAGACGCCTCCGAATTAGTTCCGGGTGACATTATCAAGCTTGAAGCAGGGGATTTCGTTCCTGCTGATGCAAGACTTTTACAGAGTGCCAGTCTTAAAAGTGAGGAATCGGCCCTTACGGGTGAATCGGTGCCTTCTGAAAAGGATGCCGAGGCAGTTGTAGAGGAAAACGCACCCTTAGGTGACCGCAGTAATATGGTGTTTTCGGGTTGCAGTATCACCTACGGTACAGCCCTTGCAGTAGTTACTGCTACTGGAATGGATACCGAAATGGGTAAAATCGCAAATCTATTGAACGGTGAAACCGATACACAGACACCGCTTCAAAAGAAGTTAGCTCAGCTCGGTAAATATTTAGGGGTTATGGCGCTTGCCGCCTGTGCGGTAATATTTGTGGTAGGTCTTATGAATGATATTCCCGTTATGGAAATATTCATGACCGCCGTTTCTTTGGCAGTATCGGCTATCCCTGAGGGACTGCCTGCTATAGTTACCATAGTGCTTTCTATCGGTGTTCAGCGAATGGTTAAGCGAAATGCCCTTATACGCAGACTTCCTGCGGTAGAAACATTGGGCAGTGCCTCAATTATATGCTCAGATAAAACGGGTACACTTACCCAAAACCGCATGACCCTTTTAAAGGCTTATGTTGACGGCGGAGAAATAGAGGATATATCCCCTGAAAATTCAGCGGCAGTAAAGGAGCTGCTTAAATACGGCACCCTTTGCTGTGACGGCTCGGTAGTTTTCCATAAAGATGGGGAACAGCATATAGGCGACCCCACAGAGACGGCAATAGTCTATGCCGCACACAAAAGCGGAATGCCGAAGGATGAGCTTAACAAGGAATACCCGAGACTTGCAACTATTCCTTTTGATTCCGACCGTAAGCTTATGACTACCGTTAATAATATAAACGGTAAAAATATAGTTATCGTCAAGGGTGCATTCGATATAATGGCTCAGCGTTGTGTGGCAGGGGATATAGAAAAGGCAAAGCGCATGACGGAGGAAATGAGCGAAAACGCACTCCGTGTATTAGCAGTCGCCTTTAAGGAGATTGATACCGTACCTCAAAATCCCACAAGCGATGAGCTGGAAAACGGGCTTACCCTTATGGGTCTTGTGGGCATGATAGACCCTCCGAGACCTGAGGCTAAGGTAGCGGTAGCCACCTGTCGAAAGGCAGGAATTAAGCCCGTTATGATTACGGGTGACCATGTAGTTACCGCAAAGGCAATTGCCAAAGAGCTTGGTATTTTCCTTGATGGCGACTTAGCAATTACAGGAGCAGAGCTTGATGCTATGAGTGAAGCCGAGCTTGACAGTAAGGTAGAGCAGATTTCGGTTTATGCCCGTGTATCTCCCGAAAATAAGATACGTATAGTAAAGGCTTGGCAGCGCAAGGGTCAGGTAGTATCTATGACGGGTGACGGTGTTAACGATGCACCTGCGCTGAAAGCGGCTGATATTGGCTGTGCTATGGGTATTACGGGTACTGACGTTGCAAAGGGTGCGGCGGATATGACCCTGACAGACGATAACTTTGCAACAATTGTAGAGGCGGTAAGAGAGGGCAGAGGTATCTACTCCAATATTAAAAAGGTCGTTGGCTTCCTTTTAGGTACAAATATCGGCGAGGTTATAACCGTATTTTTAGCAATGCTTTTATGGCATAAAACACCCCTGCTTTCAATGCAGCTTTTGTGGATAAACCTTGTAACCGACTCTTTGCCTGCAATAGCACTGGGTATGGAGCCTGTTGAGGCTGACGTAATGGAAAAGAAACCCAAGCCAAAAAATGAGGGTATATTCGCTCACGGGCTCGGCATCAGGGTAGTACTTCAAGGCTTTATGTTTGCAATTTTAACGCTTATCGGCTTTAAGCTGGGCGAGAATGTTACAGGTACATTAGCAGGCGGTCAGACAATGGCATTTGCAATTTTAGCCCTTTCACAGATAGTTCAAAGCTTTAATATGCGCTCTGAACATTCCCTCTTTAAAATCGGAGCTTTCGGCAACAAAACCCTTAACAAAGCCGCTTTGGTTTCTCTGCTATTAGTAGCGGTAGTTCTGTTCACTCCTATCGGAGTTGCTTTCGGCTTGGTTTATTTGCCTGCTTGGCTTTATCTTGTGGCTTTAGGTCTTATATTGGTTCCCCTTGTTGTAATGGAAATTTCAAAGGCTTTAGGTCTTATAAAACACAAACACTAAACAACAAAAAATCAGGCTATCTCGGTTAAGATAGCCTGATTTTTTATGATTATTTAATTAACCTAAAAATGCATCGTGAACAACAGATACTGCCTTGTCAGCATACTTACTGTCAATAAGAACGGAAATCTTTATTTCGCTTGTAGAAATCATCTGGATGTTGATGGCTGCATCATAAAGCGCCTCGAACATCTTGGAAGCAACACCGGGGTGGCTTTCCATACCTGCACCTACGATAGAAACCTTAGTAACAGAGGTATCAACCTTAATGTTCTTATAGTTAAGGCTGCCCTTTAAGGACTCGATAGCGTCAACTGCCAGCTGGCTTTGATCCTGAGATACGGTAAAGGTAATATCCTTAGTGCCGTCACGTCCTACCGACTGGAGAATAATATCAACATTGACCTTGTACTGTGCAAGCTTGTTGAAAATCTTAAAGGCAATACCGGGAGTGTCCTCCAAAGCTACTATTGAAATGCATGCAACGTTATTATCCTTGGCTACGCCTCTGATTAAAGTCTTTTCCATTTTTACAGTCTCCTTTACTATCGTACCTGGTTTATATTCAAGGCTTGAAAGAACTTCAAGCTCTACATTGTATTTTTTAGCCATTTCAACCGAACGGTTGTTAAGCACCTGAGCGCCCAGAGTTGCCAGCTCTAACATTTCGTCATAGCCTATCTCATCCATCTTAACGGCATTTGATACCTTTCTCGGGTCTGCTGAGTAAACACCGTCAACATCGGTATATATCTGACAAAGGTCAGCCTTCATTGCGGCGGCAATTGCTACTGCGCTTGTGTCCGAACCGCCACGGCCTAAAGTAGTAATATCGTCATACTTATTAAGTCCTTGGAAGCCTGCTACTATTACTATGTTACGCTTTGCAATTTCATTCTTAATGCGCTCGGTATTTACGTTCTTAATACGTGCTATACCGTGGTGTGAATCGGTGTGGAAGCCTGCCTGCCAGCCGAGAAGTGAAATAACGGGACAGCCCAGCTTTTCAATAGCCATTGCAAGCAATGCTATTGACATCTGCTCACCTGCGGACAAAAGCATATCCATTTCACGCTTTGATGCGCCTTGCGGATTTATCTCCTTTGCTTTCTCGATAAGGTCATCTGTAGTGTCGCCCTGAGCGGAAACAACAACAACTACATCGTTGCCCTTTTTGTAATCGTCGATTATTCTGTTTGCAACGTTGAATACTCTTTCGGCATTGGCAACCGACGAGCCGCCGAACTTTTTAACTATAAGTGCCATTGGTTTAAACCCCCATTAAAGCATTGTGTGTATGGTTTTAACTTGACAGTCCTTAAATTCTGCAAGCTTTTTATTTATATTACTTTCAAAATCCTCCTCGGTTATGAAGGTGATTTCCTTAGTGAACTGATTTTTAACGTAATGGAATCCCTCAGTTCCGAAAACGGAGTGGAAACGGGTTACAAGCTCATCATAATTATCCGACTTAAGTCTTACAAACAGCTTGCCCTTTTCGTCAATATCGTTTGCAACGTAATTATCGCTACCGTCCTCCCAAGAAAGATACTTGCGAGCCTCTAAATGCTTTGCACAGTCCATAATATCAGCAACAACGGCGCTGGCTGTTGCCTCTTTACCTGCACCCTTACCGTAGAACATAACGTCACCTGTCTGGTCGCCGTTTACAAGTATTGCATTGAAAACTCCGTTAACTCCCGAAAGAATATGGTCACGGCTTACGAGGGTGGGGCGTACATGTGCGGTAACTCTGCCGTCGGCCAATTTCTTAGCCTGACCGATAAGCTTTATTACACAGCCGAAGGTGTCAGCCGCTTCAACATCATCTAAGGTAATGTCGGTTATACCTTCGGTTTTAACCTGCTCGGGGTATACGTGCTTACCAAAGCCTAAAGCCGCTAAAATGCAGACCTTGCGGCAGGCATCGTGACCTTCAATGTCGGCAGCGGGATTTTTCTCAGCATAGCCCTTATCCTGCGCTAATTTTAAAGCAGAGTCAAAATCCATATTGTCCACTATCATTTTATTTAAAATGTAGTTTGTTGTTCCGTTAAGAATACCCGAAATTTCGGTTATTTCGTTGGCGGCAAGGCACTGTACCATAGGTCTTAAAATCGGGATACCTCCGCCTACGCTTGCCTCAAACAGGAAATTAACATTGTTTTCCTCGGCAATCTTTATAAGCTCGGCGCCTTTTGCGGCAACAAGCTCCTTATTGGAGGTAACAACGCTTTTACCTGCTTTAAGACAGCTTTTTACAAAGTCGTAAGCAGGATTTACTCCGCCCATAACCTCAGCAACTACTTTTACCTCGCTGTCATTAAGAATAATGTTAAAATCCTTAATAAACTTATCACTGTAGGAAAGACCGTCAAAATCCCTGAGATCAAGAATATACTTTACATTGAGGGGTGTTTTTACCTTTTCGGTTATTCGGTCGCTGTGGTTTATAAGAATTTCAGCCACACCCGAGCCTACAACACCATGTCCCATAATGGCAACGTTAATCATTTTTACCTCCGTTTTTCGCAAATTTCAGAAAAAGCTTTATACTCTCCCAAAATAAGCTAATACTAATAATAAGTCATTATAGTACATTTTTCCCTTAAAATCAACATAAAAACTGTCTGATTTAAAATTTTGGAAAATTCATAAAAAATTATTAACCGGCGGTGTAAAATTTGGAACAACAAGCAAAAAAATCCTTTCTTATAGATTTCACTTTCGGACTTATCGTTGCGGCTTTGGTGTTTGTTATAGGTAAATTCACCCTCCAATACCTTACTCCCTTTGTGCTGGCGGCGGTAATTGCCTATGTTATGCAAAAGCCTGCAAGGTTTATATCTGCTAAAATCAAAATACCGAAAGGCATTTGTGCGGCGGTGCTGGCGGCAGGGGTGTACATCCTGTCAGCGGCGGTAATACTGCTTGTTTTGTACCGACTGATATCGGTTTCTGCAGAGCTTTTCGATGAACTGCCGCACCTTTTTTCCTATATTTCCGACACCTTTTCGGGACTTGAGGAAAGGTTCTACCGTATGTCAGACGGTTTATCTCCTGAAATTACAGACGAAATATTATCGGTAATAAGGGAGACCTTAGAGGGGCTTACCCTAAAGCTTACCAATGCTTTTTCTTCATCGGCGGCTTCCTTTGCCAAAAGCGCACCCTCCTTTATTTTCAGCAGTATTGTGGCGTTGGTTGCAAGCTGTTATATAGCTAAGGATTATGACGGTCTTAAAAAATTTCTCTCAGAGCTTTTAGGTAAGAAAATATACGGAAATATTGCCGAAATAAAGCTGATTTTAAGCCAAAGTGTTTTAAAGCTGGTAAAGGGGTATGCAATACTCTCTTTTATTACCTTCTTAGAGCTTGCTATAGGCTTTTTAGTTATGAAAATAGAATATGCCTTTATTTTAGCGGCGGCTGTAGCGGTAATAGACCTTTTGCCTGTTTTAGGCACGGGAACGGTGCTTGTTCCGTGGAGCATCATATTATTAGCAGCAGGGGACACATTTAAGGGAATCGGTATTTTGCTTTTGTATCTTATTACGGTGGTAGTCCGCAATGTTGCAGAGCCTAAGGTTATAGGAGGACAGATGGGTATAAATCCGCTTTTCACCCTGCTTGCCATGTTTGCAGGACTAAAGCTTTTCGGTTTCTGGGGGCTTTTCATGTTTCCTATAGCCTTGATAGTAATAATCAAATACTACAAGAATGAAATGGAGCGGGAAAAAGAGTAGCATATCTGCGGACAAAAAGTAATCTGTTGCATATTATGTAATGTAAAGCCGAAAGGTTTTAGGAGTGTTACAAAATGAAAAGATATGTTATTACAACAGGAACCGTTACCCAAGCGATAAAGGGTAGAGATGTTTTAAGAAAAAAAGGCTTTAAGGTTAGTGTTTCTAAATCCTCCGAGGTGATACCAAATTCAGGCTGCGGCTATTCCATTGTTTTGGAAGGCGGTAATATAACCGAGGCGGAGAAGCTCCTGCGTAGAGCAGGAATAAGGATACAGTCAATAACCGAAAAGTAAAGCTAAAGGGTGCTTGCCGCACCCTTTTTATATAGATAACAGAAATATGGTGATTTTTATGATATACTTTGACAATGCGGCTACCACCGGCATGAAACCACCCGAGGTAATACGTGCTGTAAACGATGCCCTTAGATTTTACAGCGCAAACCCCGGCAGAAGCGGTCATTCCTCCTCTGTAAAGGCGGCGGAGGCAGTTTATAAGGTAAGGGAAAAGGCGGCAGAATTTTTCGGGGCTTCGGGGGCGGAAAAGGTCTGCTTTACCCAAAACTGTACCCACAGTATAAACTGTGTTTTAAAGGGGGTGCTTCGCAGGGGTGACCATGTGGTAGTTTCCTCATTAGAACATAATGCGGTTATGCGCCCTCTTAAAAAAACAGGTGTTAACTACGACATAGCAGAGGTTTCATTTTATGATGACGAAATGACCCTAAAGGAATTCGAAAGAAAAATTAAGCCTAATACCAAAATAGTTCTCTGTACGGGTGCCTCCAATGTTTTAGGCAAGACACTTCCAATAAAGGAGATAGGCGCTCTTTGCCGTAGAAAGGGTGTGCTTTTTGGGGTGGATGCCGCACAGACGGCAGGGGTTGTACCTATAAACATGCAGGAAATGAATATAGATTACCTTTGCATAGCACCGCACAAGGGTCTTTATGCACCTATGGGAATAGGTATGCTTATAGCTGAAAAGGATATAGAAAATACCATTATTGAGGGCGGTACGGGTACAAATTCAATAGAGCTTCGTCAGCCCGATACCTTACCTGAAAAGTTAGAGAGCGGAACCATAAATCTGCCTGCCGTTTTAGGTACGGGAGCAGGGATAGATTATGTAAACCAAATGGGAGTAGAGAGAATACACAAAAAGGAATTAAACCTTATAAAGGCGCTGTATAGGGAGCTTGAAAAAATGTCGGGCATAGTGCTTTATACACCAGACCCCGAAAAATTCGGCTATGCGCCTGTGCTTTCCTTTAATTTTGCCGATATGCCCAGTACCGAAGCCGCACAAAAGCTGTCCGATGCGGGTATTGCCGTAAGGGGAGGACTGCACTGTGCACCGTCAGCCCACGGAATGATAGGTACCCTTTCCCAAGGTACGGTAAGGGTATCGGTAGGGGTGTTCAATAACTTAGCCGAGATAAACAGACTGCTTAATTTTTGTAGGAAAATTTCTTAAAAAAACTATTGAATGAGGGCTTTCAATATGTTATTATATAATAGATAAATTATATTATGTAAAGGACTGTTGAACCGTGAGCGATATTATCGGAGGAATATACTCAATATGGAATCAGATAGTTTACGCCGTTTCCGGCTTTAGGTTCCCTTTTGATTTAATAGATATATTGGTTATCGCTTACATTATATACAAGGCTATAGGCTTTCTGCGTGAAACCCGTGCAGGTCAGCTTGTAAAGGGTATTGCAATCCTTTTGGCAGTGTACGTTATAGCCGACTGGTGGGAGCTGGCAATTCTAAAATGGACACTTTCTAAGGTTATGGGCACTGCAATTATTGCGGCGGCGGTTATTTTCCAGCCGGAGCTTAGGAGGATACTCGAAAAGGTGGGCCGCACCAATTTCCGTGGCGGAAAGCTTTTGGACGGTGAGGAATCGGCTGTTTCCAACTGTATTGACAATGTAAGCCGTGCCGCAGGAACCATGCAGGAAAAGAAAATCGGCGCCCTGATAGTTTTTGAGCGCAAAACCCAGTTGGGCGAAATAATAAATACGGGTACGGTTATTGATGCCGAGCCCTCGGTTTCGATGGTGAATAACATATTTTTCCCAAAATCCCCTTTGCATGACGGGGCTATGATTGTGCGAGACGGCAGACTTTACGCCGCAGGATGTATTTTGCCCCTTACACAAAGAGAGGATATAAGCATGCAGTTGGGTACCAGACACAGAGCCGCTATCGGTATGACCGAAAATTCCGATGCGGTGGTGTTGGTCGTTTCGGAGGAGACGGGTATAATATCCATAGTCTCCAACGGGCAGATAACCCGTAATTACAATTCGGCATCGGCATGTGCCGAGCTTAAGCGTATGCTGGTTGAGGATGAGCAGACCGAACGGGTAAGCACCCTTAGAGCTTTAATTAAAAAAATCATACCATCAAAGGCAGATAAAGGAAAGGAAGAGGATGAAAAATGAACTTTTTAAAGAACTTTTCCTTTAGAAAACTGCTTTACAATAAACGCTTTACCGTAACAATTTCCATACTGCTGGCTTTTGCCTGCTGGGTAGTGCTCACCATAAATCAAAAGCCAACCATGGATCGAGTTTTTACCGATATGACCGTTACAGTTAATCTGGAAAATACCTACGCTGCAGAAAACGAATTGAGTATAATCGGTGATATTTCACAGCAGAAATTCACCGTTACCGTAAGGGGAGCAAACTACCTTGTAAGCTCACTTACCGCATCGGATTTTAATCTTTATGCCTCTGCCGCCTCGGTGGATGCTCCGGGTCAGTACAGTCTCGATGTAGCTGTGGCAGGCAGTACCGAATATGAGGTATTAAGTATTTCTCCGTCTACACTTGATGTTAATTTTGACTATATAGAGACCAAGGAGTTTACCATAAATGCTTTAGCACAGGGTGCTACCGCCGCCGAGGGTCTTATTACCGAGGGCGGTGTTGTAAGCGGTACCGAAAGCGATACCGTAACCATTAAAGGCCCCCGTACCGTTCTTAATAAAATAGAAACGGTAGCCGCTTTGGCGCAGGTTAATAAAACTCTAAGTGCCAGCGAAACCTTTGATGCAGACATTATCCTTTACGATGCTGACGGTAATGTTATCGAGCAGAATAATCTGTCTTTAAGCACTACAAAGGTAAAGGTTACGGTGCCTATTTCTAAAAAGAAGGTCGTTCCCGTAAAGGTGGCGTTTTCAAATCTGCCGTCAGGCTTTTTACAGGACAGCTTGAGCTGTAGTGTAGACCATGCCTCCGTAACGGTTATAGGTACACCCGAAACCATTGATAAAACCAACGAGGTCACCCTTTCGCCCATTGATATCAGAAAGGTTTATTCGGGAGCTGACAGCTTTGATGTTTCAGCAAAGCTGCCCGAGGGTATCAGGCTGCTTGACAGTATTGATTACTTTACCGTAAGCGTGAATTTAAGCGGTTATACTGAAAAAACCGTCACCGTTTCAAATATTAAGTATACGGGTCTTACAGGCGGACTTACCGCACAAGGCGGAGCCTCAATTAAAAATGTAAAGATATGCGGTCCGTCGTCGGTTATACGTAAAATAGATGCATCTAAAATATATGCCCAAATTGACCTTACTGATAAAAAGGCAGGGGAGCATACCGTAGATGTTTCCATAAATTTTGACGGATATAACAATATCTGGGCGGTAGGTAATTACACTACAACTGTTACAGTTAAGTAATGTTTTTTTACGGAGCGGCGGTATCGTCGCTCCGTGTAGTTTGAATGTCACAAATTCGCTTCGTGAATATAATATATCAGGAGGCGATATAATGACCGAGATAATATTGAGTCTAACGGCGGCGACCCTTTGTATTTTGGGGTTAACCGAGGTTTTACATACACTTAAGCAGAAAATGCTGTTCCCTAAAAAATATCCTAAGACCCGTCTTATTGTATATCTCGACGGTGAAAATGCCGATTTGCAGTTAGCAAGCATTGCCGAGCAGTACCGTTGGTCGGGTAAAGGGCTTGCAGGGGAGATAGTGGCTGTTTATTCTGCTATATCAAGTGAAAGCCTTGAAAACTGCCGTAAGCTTGCCGAGAAGCATAATATAATAATTTGTTCCGAAAAGGATTTAAAAAATTTGGTATAGGGGGCGTGAATTTTGGAGGATACACCGATTTTTGAAAATACCGAAAGTATTACGGGAACGGTGGAAAAAATAACCTACCGTAACGAAGCCAATGCCTATACTGTGGCGGTGGCGAAATGCGGTAAGGAGGATATAACCATCGTAGGCGCCATGCCCTTTTTAAATGAGGGCGATACTGCGGTTTTCAGCGGCAGCTTTACCTATCACCCTACATATGGCAGACAGTTCGGTGTAAAGACCTTTGAAAGAAAAACACCCCAAAATGCCGCCGCAATTTTAAAGTATCTGTCCTCAGGGGCGATTAAGGGAATAGGTCCGTCTACGGCGACGAAAATTGTAGAAAAATTCGGGGAGGATTCCCTTGATATAATACAAAACCGACCTCAAGAATTAACAACTATTAAGGGCATATCCCTTATGAAGGCTTTAGCTGTAGCGGAGGAATACAAAAAGCAGTACGGCGTAAGAGATATTATGGTAATGCTTTCAAAATACGGGGTTACTCCCGATAAAGCCCTTAATATCTACCGCCGTTTTGGCGATAAATCAATTGACATTATAAAAAGTAACCCCTATTCACTTTGCGAGGATGGTATAGATTTCCGCTTCGAAATTGCCGAGGATATTGCCGCCGACCTTGATTTTGAGCATGATAATGAGTTGCGTGTCTCTGCCGGACTTGAATATGTTTTAAGGAAAAATCTTGCTAATGGGCACACGTGTTTGCCGAGAAATAAATTTATAGAGGTTTCATGCAGGCTACTTGAATGTAAGGAAAGCACGGTAGAAATCTGTTGTGATAGGCTTGTGGAATGCTTCCGTCTTAATTGTGAAACCGTAGGCGGTACAGAATTTATTTCTATTCCCGAATACAACTCGGCAGAACGGCATATTGCCGCAAGGCTGATGTCGGTTAAGAGGTATATCGATACTGCCGTTACGGTGGACGGTCTTGAAATAGATAACGTTGAAAACCGACTTGGAATAAAGTTCGAGGAATTACAGCGTCAGGCTATTTTTGAGGCTTTTGATAGCGGAATTTTAATACTGACAGGCGGTCCCGGAACGGGCAAAACCACTACACTTAACGCTATAATAAAGCTTTTTGAAAACCGTGACCTGGATATTGAGCTTGCTGCCCCTACAGGCAGAGCCGCAAAGCGCATGACCGAGCTTACAGGCAGGGAGGCTAAAACCATTCACCGCCTTTTGGAGGTGGAGTGGGGTAACGGAGATACTAAGCAGTTCTCCCGAAATGAAAAAAATCCCCTTAACTGTGAAGTTATTATCGTAGATGAGGCTTCTATGATTGATACCCTGCTTTTCGATAACCTTTTAAAGGCTCTCCGTCTATCGTGCCGAATAATCCTTGTTGGGGATTCCGACCAGCTGCCAAGTATAGGGGCGGGCAATGTTTTGGGCGATATATTGGCGGCGGATGTTTTCCCGTCAATAAGGCTTAAAAAGGTATTCCGTCAGGCAAGCAAAAGTATGATAGTTACTAATGCTCATGCCATAATAAATAATGAAAAGGCGAGCTTTGGCGGAAAGGAGTCAGACTGCTTCTTTTTAAGGCGCACAGATAAATATTCTACTGTGGAGACAATTTTACAGCTTGTAACCGAGCGGCTACCCAATGCTTACGGTGTAGACCCCTTAACAGATGTGCAGATACTTTGTCCCTCACGAAAGCTTGATACGGGAACGGTTAATCTTAACAACCTTTTGCAGGAAAAATTGAATCCCCACAAAAAGGGTGAGCCGCAGTTAGCCTTTAAGGGTATATATTTGCGTATTGGGGATAAGGTAATGCAGGTAAAGAATAATTACGACCTGCAATATAAAAAGGATAACGGAGAGTACGGCAACGGTGTATTTAACGGAGATGTGGGATACATCACCGATATTGATATCCGTGGCGGTATTTTAAAAGTAAGGTATGATGACCGTGTAGCTACCTATTTTTCAGAGGATTTGTCCCAATTGGAATTGGCTTATGCAGTGACCGTTCATAAAAGTCAGGGCAGTGAGTACGATTTTGTTATTATCCCTCTTTGCGAGGTGCCGACAAAGCTTCGCTACCGAAATCTCCTTTACACCGCCGTTACAAGGGCAAAGAAAATGCTGATAGCGGTAGGAAACGAGTCTATGTGGGATGAAATGGCGGCTAACGACCGTAAAACCCTGAGGTATACCATGCTTAAAACTTACTTAACTCAAGCCGCCCAAAATGAACGGTATTAAACGCTTTTTAAAGGGTATTGTAACCCTCTTTTTTCCAAATACCTGCCTCGGCTGCGGAGAAATAATAGACGAGGGTGAATTCTTTTGCGACTGCTGTTTTGAAATGCTTGAAAGCTGCTCTTTGGACAAGCAGTGTATAAAATGCGGTCTTTCCAAAAAGCATTGCGAATGTAAATACAAGTCCTTTTCTTTCAGCGGTATAACGGCGCCTTTTTATAATGAGGGCAGAGCCCAAATGGCGATGTATACATATAAATTCAGAAAACGGATTTATATATCCGATTTCTTTGCAAAAAGAATATCGCTTGCCGTAAAATACTCCTTTCACGGTATAAGGTTTGACGGTATTTGTTATGTTCCGCTGTCGGGCAAATCTCTAAGAAAACGAGGCTTTAACCAGAGCCGTGAAATAGCCTACAGAATGTCGGAAATTTTAGGTATTCCCCTTATTGAGGAGCAGTTGGGTTGCCGAAAAAAGAAATACAGCCAGCATTTGATGCCAAAAAATAAAAGATTTGAGAATGTCAAAGGTGTTTACTATCCCAAAAAGCCTTGTCACGGTACGGTTTTGCTTGTGGACGATATTAAAACTACGGGTGCAACCTTAGATGAATGTACAAAACAGCTTTTAAAAAGCGGAGCGGATGCAGTCTACTGCGCCGCAGGACTTATTTCACACAATAAATACAAGAAAAGAAAGGTATAGTTATGGCTACTGATATTGGAATAGATTTAGGAAGCTCGAAAACCGTAATTTTTTCAAGCTCTAAGGTGGTTTTGGAGCTACCTAATATTGTAACGGTTGATTCTGAAAGCTGGGAGCCTGTATATTACGGCGAAAAGGCAAAGCAGACCCTTGGCAGAACGCCTGACAGCCTAACCTGTGTAACTCCTATCGAAAGGGGAGCTATTGCCGATTATGATATTGCGGAAATGATGCTTAAAAACTATATGCAGGAAGCTTTCGGCAACCGTATTTTAAGACCTCGTATTATGGCGACACTTCCGTCAGGTCTTACCGAATTACAGCACCATTCTCTTACTAATCTTGTAGAGTCGGCAGGGGGCAGAAATATATCCGTAATCGAAGGTCCTTTAGCTATAGCCTTCGGTTTAGGGCTGGATTTTTCAGCTCCGAGGGGCACGCTTATTGTTGATATTGGAGCAGGCACTACCGATATTGCAGTAATATCAATGGGTGGAATTGCCGCTTGCGACTCGTTTAAGACCGCATCCTCGGATTTTGATGCCCAGATAATCCGCTATGTCAGAAAGGAATACAATATAGAAATAGGACCTCTTACTGCCGAAATGATTAAAATTAAAATAGGCTCGGCTGTAAAGCATGATATCGAGGTTGCTATGATGGCTAAGGGCAGAAACGTTTTCACGGGACTTCCCGAAAGCTTTGAAATTTCTGGCAATGAGGTTTATTACGCTATAATCGATACAGTTGATTCTATTTGTAATGCCATCCGTCAGGTGCTTAACAAAACCGACCCCGATTTGGTAGCCGATATTACAGCGGACGGTCTTTATTTAGCAGGAGGCGGTGCCAAGCTTTCGGGGCTTACCGAAAAGCTTTCGGATTATTTGGGTATTGAGGTGCATTTGCTTGACAACCCCGAATACAGCGTTGTAAAAGGTGCGGCGGTTGCCCTTAAAAAGCCCGAGCTGTTAAAAAATGTTGACTACGGACTGCGTTCTATAAAGGAATTAGAGGTTAAATAGGTTAAAAACAGAATATTTTAACACTTTAAATCGTTAAAGTTTTGTTTAATTTAACAGTTGACAAAAGCTGTTAATTGGAGTAAATTTTAAGTATCTATATTTATTTTAAGAAAGTGATATTAAATATGATTTCACAAAAAATGAAAGAATTGGGACTTTAGCGTTCGGTAATACGTGAAATTTTTGAATACGGCAGACTTCGCAAGGCGAAAATAGGAGCTGAAAATGTTTTTGATTTCAGCCTCGGCAACCCCAGTATACCTGCCCCCGAAAAGGTTAAGGATACTATGGTAAGACTTTTAACCGAAAAGGACCCCGTAGCACTTCACGGTTACACCTCTGCCCAAGGCGACCCTTCGGTAAGAAAGGCTATTGCAGATAATATAACCGAAAGGTTCGGATTTACCGCCGATCCCAATTTAATTTACATGACCTGCGGTGCGGCGGCATCCCTTACTATCACCCTTAACGCTATAGTAAACTCAGGGGACGAGGTTATAGTTTTAGCTCCATTTTTCCCCGAATATAAGGTGTTTATCGAAAAAGCAGGGGCAAATGTAAGGGTTGTAAAATGTAGGGAAAGCGATTTTCAGATTGATTTTGAACTCTTAAGTGATGCCGTAAATGAGAAAACCAAGGCTGTAATAATAAATTCGCCCAACAACCCCAGCGGTGTTGTTTTGAATAAGGACACTATTAAAGAATTAGCGGAATTGCTCGAAAGAAAATCAAGAGAATACGGTAACGATATTTACATAATTGCTGACGAGCCGTATAGAGAATTGGTCTACGGCGATGTGGAGGTTCCTTATATTCCTGAATACTATAATAATACTATAGTTTGCTATTCCTTTAGTAAATCACTCTCTCTTCCAGGAGAGCGTATAGGTTATATATTTGTTTCTCCTAAAACTAATGATTGCAGTAAGCTTTATGCGGCGGTATGCGGTGCAGGCAGAGCCTTAGGCTATGTGTGTGCGCCCAGTCTGTTGCAGTATACTGTAGCAGAGCTTGTAGGCAGTACAGCAGATGTATCTGTATATAAATCCAACCGTGATTTGCTTTATAGCGCACTTTGCGAATACGGATATACCGCCGCTAAGCCCGACGGTGCATTTTACCTCTTTGTAAAATCGCCCGAAAGGGATGCCAATGCCTTTTGCGAAAGGGCAAAGAAGTACGAGCTTTTGTTAGTACCGGGGGATGATTTCGGCTACAGCGGATATGTCAGAATAAGCTATTGTGTAAGCCCCGAAATGATAAAAAAAGCATTACCTGCTTTTAAGAAACTGATAGACGAATACAGGTGAAAGTTTGAATAAAATCGCCCACAGCACTGTCTTTTGTTCGGGGCAGTACCTTTGTACAGCACCGCTCACTGCAAAACAGCACTGCGAACGATTTTCTTTCAAACTCTTTATGATAGGAAAGGGATTATTCTAATTATGACAGAACTTGAAAAAGCAAGGCAGACTATAAAGGAAGTTGATAAGCAAATGGCAGAGCTTTTCAAAACAAGAATGGATGCGGTAAAAGCGGTTGCCGAGTACAAGCGCACCCACGGACTTCAGGTTACAGATAATGCCCGTGAAGCCGAGGTAATACGCAGAAATTCAAAAATGGTAGAGGACGAGACCTTAAAATCCTACTATGTTGACTTTTTACAGCATAATATGGATATTTCTAAGAATTATCAACACCGTATTTTAGAGGGTATGCGTGTAGCCTTCAGCGGTGTTGAGGGTGCGTTTGCCAATATTGCGGCAAACAAGGTTTTCCCCGATGCTATTGCCGTTCCTCACCCCGATTTTAAGTCGGCTTACGATTCGGTGGTAAACGGGGATTGCGATGCAGTAATACTGCCTATCGAAAACAGCTTTAACGGGGACGTGGGTCAGGTTATGGATTTAGCCTTTTTCGGTTCTCTTTATATAAACGGTGTTTACGATATAAGCGTTGTACAGAACCTTTTAGCCGTAAAGGGGACTACTATGGATGAGGTAAAGACTGTTATAAGCCATCCTCAGGCTTTGGGTCAGTGCGCATCCTATATAAGAAAGCATGGCTTTGAGACAGTAGAAGCGGTAAATACAGCCGTTGCCGCAAAGCAGGTAGCTGAAAGCGGCAGACACGATATCGCCGCTATAGGCAGTGACGAGGCGGCAGTAAAGTTCGGTCTTAAAAAGTTAGAGGCTCATATTAACGAAAGCAATAATAATACCACACGCTTTGCGGTATTTTCCCGTAGCGCTAAAACCCCCTCAGCGGCGGACAGTAATTTTATTATGCTCTTTACCGTTACCAATGAGGCAGGCTCTTTAGGCAAAGCAATCTCCATTATAGGCGAAAATGGCTTTAATTTAAGAGCTCTTAAGAGCCGACCTACAAAGGAGCTTATCTGGAGCTATTATTTCTATGCCGAGGGTGAGGGTAATATCCATAGTGAGGCAGGCAAAAAAATGATTAGCGAATTAAAGGAAAAGTGCAGTAATATACGGGTGCTTGGCAGCTACGAAAAGGAAATAGCGTTATAAAAGGTGAAAAGAATGATTATTCCGGTTAAAACATCAACAGGTGAATATAATATTGTGCTC
>JAFUOL010000057.1 GCA_017481865.1 Clostridia bacterium
CGTTAACGTTACCGAGTGAACGAATCTTGCCCTTTATTTCGGCAAGGGTCTTTTTCGCCTCGGTAGGTTTCTCGATTTCAATACCAATTTTTTCTGCCTCACTACGGGTCAATTCATACTCGTCATAAAGCTTGCGGATAACCTCGTCATACTCTTTAAGCATTATTTCCTTACGCTCGGTAAGGCGTGCTAACTCTCCACTTATCTTTTCACGAAGTAGGGTTTTTTCCCTTTCGCTGGAGCGCAGTTCAACACCTGCTTTTTCGGTTTGATTGCGCTTTTCGAGCATTTCGGCAATGCTTTGTTCGCTTATAACAATTTTTTCCTTAGCCGAGGAAATTTCGGCTTCAATGAGGGAAATTTTTTCCTTTAAAGCCCCGTTTTTAATTTCATACTGCGATAGCAAGCGGTCTATTTCCTCGGCACGCTTACCACGTGAGGAAATAAGGCTTTCTAAATTTTCAGCGGCATTATTCTCTGCCTCAATATCCTTTTGAAGCTCTATAAGTGAAAGCTTTGCTTCGGTAATTTCAGCAGATATAGCCTCTCTTGTTTCATTAAGGTTATCTCTGCCGCCTGTCATTTTATCAATTTCAGCCTGAATATCCTTTTGCTTTGAATCAATTTCGGATATACGCTTAGCCGCCGCCGCCGATTCCTCTTTAAGCTTAACCGTCTTTTCAGCGTTAAAGGCTCGTTCGGTCTCTATTCCCTTTAATGCGGCTTTTACGTTATTACGCAAATCATCAATATGCTTAAGCTCCGAAAGTGCACGTATCTTATCCTCATTTACGGTGGAAAGCTCGGCTTTTACGGCAGTAATATCCGCATTAACTGCCGACAGCGACTCTGTAGCAGATGTATGCTTTTCTGTCAGTTCCTTAAGCTTACTTTCAAGCTTTGCTATATCTGCCTCATATTTTTCAATGTCAGATGCTCTGCTTAAAAGTCCTGCATTTTTAATAAGCGAGCCGCCCGTCAATGAGCCGCCTGTGTTTATAACCTGACCGTCAAGAGTGACTATTTTAATACGGTAGCCGAATTTTTTGGCAATAGCCGCTGCACAGTCGATATCCTCAGCCACAACGGCGCCGCCTAAAAGGTATTTTATTATCTCTCGGTACTTTTCGTCACACTCTACAAGGTCACTTGCAATTCCAACAAAGCCCGTCATGCTTTCAAAGCCCTGCTCTTTAAATTCACGGGCTTTAATTGTGGCAACAGGCAGGAAGGTAGCACGTCCGCCCTTAGAATTTTTAAGGAAGTTTATTGCCCTTTTAGCATCGCTTTCGGTCTCGGTTATAATGTTCTGTATAGCCGCAGACAGAGCGGTTTCAACGGCTATAGAGTATTCACGTTCAACCTTAATAAGCTTAGAAACAGGACCGCATATACCACGAAGTGTACCCGTAGCCGCCTCTTTCATTACAGCCTTTACCGAATGACCGAAGCCCTCCATATTATTTTCAAGCTCTTTAAGTATTTGAACACGGCGCTTTTTAGCCTCTATATCGAGCCTTGTGCTATCTAACTGTTCCTTTAATTCACCGCAGGATTTTTCCTTACCTGCAAGCAGCATTTCATAGCCCTTTAGAGAGTTTTCGCAGGATTTGATATTTTCCTCTAAGGTATTTACCATACTGTCCGTTTCGGAAAATTCTTTATCTAAAGTCTCGATTTCAGCGCTGTATTCTTTGCGTTTGCTATCAGAATCGGTTTCCCTTGCCGTGATTTCGCTAAGGGCGGTATCAGCGGTAACCATTTTCACACGCATATCCGCACTCTCACCCGACAGCACGTTTAATTCCCTAATCTGATTTTCGATTTTTCTCGAAATACTGTCACTGTTCGACAGAAGCTCCGAAAGCTGGGTTTCCAGTTCACGCAGCTTATCCTCTATTTCACGGCTTTCGTTAGTTTTATTTTCAGCTATGCGTTTCTTTTCCGCTATTTGTACCTGTGCCTCATTGTCCGAAAGAATAAGGGTATTCTTTTCCTGATTTAAGCCTTCAGCCGACTCTAAATTATGCTGAATATCGTTATTAAGCACAGTTATTTCGCTTTGCAGCTTTAATACTTCCTCATTGGTGGAGGAAATGTTAAGTCGCTCCCCCTCAATATCGGAGGTTAGTTTTGCAAAATAAGCGGTATTTTGCTCTGTTTTGCGGTCAAAATCCTCCAAGGATTCCTCAATCTGGCGGTAGGAAAGCTGTGCCGCCGCAATTTTACTTTCCTGATTACGTAAAGCATCCTTAGAATTATTAAGGGTATAAAGCCAAAGACCTATTTCAAGCTCCTTTTTTTGCTCCGCCAATTCCAAAAACTTCTCGGCTTTACGGCTCTGCTCCTTTAAAGGTCCTACACGGGACTCTAATTCGTCCAAAATATCGTGTAGTCGCAGGAGGTTTTCTTCTGCTCCTTGCAGCTTTCTTTCAGCCTCTATTTTGCGGTAGCGGTATTTTGAAATACCTGATGCCTCCTCGAAAATGTCACGTCTCTCACCTGACTTGGAGCTTATAATATTATCAATTTTACCCTGACCTATCATGGAATAGCCGTCACGTCCAAGTCCCGTATCCATAAACAGCTCATGGATATCCTTAAGGCGGACAGATACACCGTTTATAGCGTACTCGCTCTCGTGGGAACGGTAGTATCTGCGTGTAACGGATACCGAATCATTATCGAAATTAAGTGTGCGGTCGGAATTATCTATATTAAGGGTAACCTCGCAAAAGCCGTGGGGACGTCGGTTTTCGGTTCCGCCGAAAATAACATCCTCCATAGACTGACCTCTAAGGCTTTTTGTCGACTGCTCGCCCAAAACCCAACGCACAGCATCGGAAATATTACTTTTTCCACTGCCGTTAGGACCGACTACTGCAGTAATACCCTTGCCGAATTTTAAAACGGTTTTATCCGCAAAGGATTTAAAGCCCTGAATTTGTATGGAGCTTAAAAGCATTAGATTTCATCCCTTTCAACTTCTAATTCTAAATTATTAAGACCTTCCCTTACCTTTACCTTACATTCAAAGCCGTTAGAGCTCAGGTGTTTAAGGTTACATCTTTTCTGACCTATCATTTTAGAAACGTCGGACTTGCCGACATATATATTGTATTTACCTTTAATTTTAAGCTTTTTCAAAGCAGAACTGAGCATTATCTGAGATTGGCACAGCTCGCTGAAAGCAGGATGCCATGGGCCTGCAAGATAAGCCTCACCTTCAATGGAGTGAAGTCCCAACCGTATTACCCTGATATCGGCTTCTGTAAACATACTGTAAAGCTTTGATGCTAAGCTTACGGCATTTTCAAGGGTCTGGGGTGAATAAATACCGTCAGCATACAATGCGGCTAAATCGGTATCCCTTAATACAATTGTGGGGTAAATCCGCACCGTATCAGGCTTAATATCTATTATTTTCTGTGCCGTTCTTACAGCCGAGGCATCACTGTCCCCGTAAAGACCTGTCATTATCTGAAGTCCCAATTCAAAGCCGAATTCCTTTATAAGTGCGGATGATTTTACTACATCGGCAGTTTTATGACCTCGGTTATTCATCTTTAAAACCCTATCGTTAAGGCTTTGTGCGCCAAGCTCAATTACGGTAACGTGGTTTTCCTTTAAAAGGGTTAAAATTTCCTCATCAATAGCGTCGGGACGTGTTGAAATACGTATTCCCGAAACGTCTCCCTTTTCTACAAAGCTTGCCGCACATTTTAATAAATCGGTCATATAATTGCGATTTATCGCCGTAAAGCTGCCACCAAAAAAGGCAATTTCAGTAGTAGCAGGGTCGTAATTTTTAGATTTCTTTGCCGTTTCAACCGCTGATATAACATCCTCGGCATGCGGGGCTTTAAAAACTCCCGTTATATGCCGCTGGTTGCAAAAGCTGCATTTATTCGGGCAACCGATATGGGGCACGAAAATGGAAATATTTGAATGTACTGCACTCATATATCGGCACCCATAAGGTGTAATGCCTGCTTTGCCGCCATTTGCTCTGCCTGCTTTTTGGATTTACCCTTTCCCGTGCCTATAATGTTGGAGTTAAGATGTACTTCAACGGTAAACTGCTTATCATGGTCGGGGCCGAATTCATCTGTTAAGATATAAGATACAGACTCCTCGGGATTACGCTGAATAATCTCCTGCAAGGCGGTTTTATAGTCCTTAAATACCTCGTCGTCGGTGTGCTTAAGCTCCCTGAGAACAAAGTTCATGACGTGTTTCGGGCAATTTCCATACCGCCGTCAAGATAAATTGCGGCTAACACTGCCTCGAAAGCATCGGCTAAAATAGAGTCTCTTTCTCTGCCGCCGCCTTTATCCTCGCCTTTACCTAATTGCAGAAATTTACCAAGCTCTAACTCCCTTGAAAAAGCGCAGAGGGATTTTTCGCAAACAAGGGAGGCTCTTAGCTTTGTTAACTCCCCCTCGGGCATATTAGGAAACTGGTTAAAGAGGTAGTTTGAAACTATTATAGACAGCACCGAATCCCCTAAAAATTCCAGACGCTCGTTTGAGGTAACACCGTGACGTGCCTCATTAGCGTAGGAGGAATGGGTAAGTGCATTTAAAAGCAATGCCTTATTTTTAAAGGTATAACCTAATTTTTTCTCTAAAGCTTCCATTTGAAACTTCCTTTGTTAAAAATTTAAATTTCAGCAAGTTCAGCGGAAATTTTTTCGATAACACCGTTTTCGGTAAAGGTGATAGCCTGCCTTACAGCGTTCTTTATCGCCTTTGCATCCGAACTGCCGTGTGCCTTAATAACAGGCTTTCTGACACCCAAAAGGGGCGCACCGCCTACCTCGGAGCTGTCCATCATACTCTTTAAGGAATACAGATCCTTCTTTATTACAAGAGCCGCAAGCTTATTGAAAATATTTTTATAAAGTGCATTTTTAACCAATTTAAAAAATGTAGCAGCTGTTCCCTCGATAAGCTTTAATGCGATATTTCCCGTAAAACCGTCGGTAATAACGGCATCACACACACCCTTAGGCATTTCACGGGATTCGATATTGCCTACAAAGTTTATGGGAGCCTCGCTTAAAAGGCTGTAAGCCTGCTTTTGCAATTCTCCGCCCTTTGAGTCCTCAACGCCTATGTTAAGAAGACCTACCGAGGGGTTTTCTATACCCTCAACGCATTTAAGGTAAACGCTTGCCATGATACCGAACTGCTGAAGCATTTCGGGTCGGCACTCTGCATTAGCGCCCATGTCCATTAGCATATAATGTCCTTTAGGGGACGGTATAAGTCCTGCGAGAGCGGGTCTTTTAATACCCTTAATACGCTTAACCGTTAAGGTGCCGCCAACTACCACCGCTCCAGTAGAGCCGGCAGAAACAAAGGCATCTGCCCTATCCTCGGTAAGCTCCTTAAAAGCTAACGCCATAGAGCTGTTTGCATGTGCCTTTAAAAGGGTTGTGGGGTCGTCATGCATGGAAATAACATCGTCGGTGTCTATTATTATAAGCTCACCTTTAAAGGTTAAGTTATTTTCCTTTATTATATTTTCAATTTCCTGCTTTTTGCCTGTAAGGGTAATTTCAGCACCGTATTCATTTGATGCCAATGCCGCACCCTTTACGATTTCTAAGGGTGCATTATCTCCGCCGTAAGCGTCAACAACAACTCTCATAATTTTCTCCTTTAAAAATCCTATATATTATTGTCAAACCAATCCAATGACCTTTGAGACAGCGCCGCATAACGTTCTTTTTTATCCCTGATTTTAATATCCATAGGCGGTAAAATACCGAAATTTGCGCCCATAGGCTGAAAATCCTTAACGGTTTCATCACATATATATGAAAGCAATGCACCAATCATAGAAATTTTGGGCAAAAGAATCGGTTCTTTGCCTAAAACAAGTGCCGCCGCATTTATACCTGCTATAATACCGCTCGCCGCCGACTCCATATATCCCTCAACGCCTGATAACTGACCTGCAAAAAATACTTGGGGTCTATCTTTAAGTGAAAGGTTTTTATTTATTAGCTTGGGTGAATTTATAAACGAATTGCGGTGCATTACACCGTAGCGCATGAACTCGGCATTTTTAAGTCCCGGTATCATAGAAAATACTCTTTTTTGCTCAGGAAACTTAAGATTTGTCTGAAATCCCACAAGGTTATAAAGCGAGCCCTCGGCATTTTCACGTCTCAACTGCACTACTGCCCACGGTCTGTGACCTGTTCTCGGATCGGTAAGTCCTACAGGCTTTAAGGGACCGAAACGGATGGAATCCTCTCCCCTTTTTGCGAGTATTTCTATAGGCATACAGCCCTCATACACATTAACGGGTCGGTCAAAATCCTTTAAAGGGGCACCCTCGGCATTTATAAGCTCGTTATAAAAGGCGGTGTACTCCTCTTTGTTCATGGGGCAGTTTATATAATCGTCACCACCCTTGCCGTAACGGGAGGCAGTAAAAGCTATGGAAAAATCAATACTGTCGGCTGTGACAATGGGTGCCGCCGCATCGAAAAAGCTTAAATTTTCTTCTCCTGTAAGTTCCGATATTCTTTGAGCCAGCGTACCGTCGGTTAAAGGTCCGGTTGCTACAATTGTAACACCGTCTGACGGAATATCCTCCGCAATTTCACTCTTGATTGTAATATTAGGGTCGGACTTTATTTTTTCGGTTATAGCACTCGAAAAAATATCTCTGTCCACAGCCAGTGCTCCGCCTGCCGCTACAGCTGCCGCATCTGCCGCTTCAAGACAAACCGAGCCGAAACGGCGCATTTCTTCCTTTAAAAGTCCCGCCGCCGAATCTATTCGGGAGGCTTTTAAGGAGTTAGAGCAAACAAGCTCTGCAAAATTATCGCTTTTGTGAGCAGGTGTACGTTTTTTCGGCTTCATTTCAATAAGCTCTACCTTAATTCCACGGCGGCTTAGCTGATGTGCCGCCTCGCATCCTGCAAGACCTGCTCCTATTACGGTAACCTTATCCATTATTCTTTATCCTTTTTAGAGGTTTTCTTTTGTCTTGTAGGGCATTCTGCATTCATGCAGTACTTTCTGCCCCTTACCCCTGATATTAAATATCCGCCGCATTCGGGACACTTTTCACCCGTAGGTATACCAGGGGCGGCAAAATCACAATTGGGGTAATTAGAACAGCCGTAGAACTTTTTGCCTTTTTTGGAGATTCGCTTTACAAGCTTTCCTCCGCATTTGGGGCAAGGCTCCTTTACCTCATCCTCGGGCATAGGCTTGGTATTCTTACATTGAGGGTAATTAGGGCAAGCCAAGAATTTGCCAAAACGACCCGAACGGATAACCATTTTACTGCCGCATTTTTCGCACAGAACGTCGGTCTCCTCTACAGGTACCTTTACACGCTTACCGTCAAGGGAGTCCTCCGCTTTTTTATAAAGCTTATCAAAATCGTCATAGAAATCCCTAATGGTATCTACCCAGTTAAGGTCACCCTCGCCTATTTTATCCAGCTTTTCCTCAAGTCCTGCGGTAAATTTAACATCAAAAACACGGTTGAAATGCTCAGTCATCAAATCCACTACAACCATTCCGAGATTAGTGGGTTTAAATGATTTTTTAACACGTTCTATATAGTCACGGTTCAAAATATTGGAAAGTATCGGCGCATAGGTAGAAGGTCTGCCAATGCCGTTTTCCTCGAGAGCCTTAATAAGTGTAGGCTCGGTATAACGTGCAGGCGGCTGAGTGAAATGCTGATTGGGAATTAGCTCTCTAAGCTTTAATATATCACCCTCGCTCATTTCAGGCAGACTTACTGCATTTTCCTCAGTCTCATCCTTGCCCTCCTCGTAAAGAACGGTAAAGCCATCAAACCGTATCGAATAACCGCTTGCTTTAAACAGATAGTCGTTAGCGGCTATAGTAGCTGTAACGGTATCCTGAACGCAAACTGCCATTAAAGAAGCTACAAAACGCTCCCAAATAAGCTTATAAAGCTTGTATTGTTCCGCTGTAAGTGCGGATTTAACAAATTCGGGGGTCAAATTTATATCGGTGGGACGGATTGCCTCGTGAGCATCCTGCGCACCGTTTTTGGATTTAAAATAACGGGGCGAGCTCGGCAAATATTTAGCTCCGTAATGCTCGGTAATAAAGCCGTTAGCGGCTGCCCTTGCCTCCTCTGAAATACGGAGTGAATCGGTACGCATATAGGTTATAAGACCCGTAGCACCAACACCGGGGATATCAACACCCTCGTAAAGCTGTTGGGCAATACGCATGGTGCGCTGACCCGTAAAGCCTAATTTACGGGATGCCTCTTGCTGTAAAGTAGAGGTAATAAAAGGGGGTGCAGGCTGGCGGTTGCGTTTGCCCTTTTTGATTTCCGTAACCTGATACTGTGCATCGTTTAAGGACTCTACAATAGAGTTTGCAATCTCGCCGTTTTCAACGGTGTCCATTTTATTACCGTTCTTATCGCTGAAAAGCTTTGCAGTAAAGGTCTTTCTGCCTGATGCTAACTTTGCATCAATAGTCCAGTATTCCTCCTCTTTAAACTTTTCGATTTCTCTTTCACGCTCAACGATAAGTCTCAAAGCTACTGTTTGAACACGTCCGGCAGAAAGTCCGCTTTTAACCTTTTTCCAAAGAAACGGGCTTAGCTTATAACCAACTATTCTATCAAGCACACGTCTTGCCTGTTGAGCATCAACAAGGTCAAGATTTAACTTTCTTGGTGCTTTAATACCTGCGGTAACACCCGTTTTTGTAATCTCGTTAAAGGTTACACGGTTAGCCTCATTCATATCAAGCGCCAAAATTTGTGCTAAATGCCAAGAAATCGCCTCACCCTCTCTATCAGGGTCGGTTGCAAGGTATACGCTGTCGCTGTTGGCGGCGGCATCCTTTAAGGCTTTTATAACATCCTTCTTGTCCGCCATGTTTATATACTGGGGCTTAAAATCGTTTTCTGTATCTACACCCAGCTTTGACTTAGGTAGGTCTCTGATATGACCCTTTGTCGCCATAACCTCATAATCGCTGCCGAGATATTTCTTTATACTTTTTATTTTATTAGGAGACTCAATAATTAAAAGCTTAGACATATATTCCTCCGTTACTTACATTTTTTCGTACATACCGCCCGGAATTGCCTTTATCAGAAATTCCATTTCAAGCTCTGTTAAGGCAGAAATAATTTGGGATGCTGTAAGACCCGTATTCCTTATTTCCTCGGGCAAAAATTTTTGCTTATCCAAACAATTATATACTATTTTTGCTTCTTTGGAAAGGGTTTCATTCAAATTTTTTTGTTTTTCTTTAACTTCCTGAGTTTTTTTACGGGAGTCACCCTCGGTTATAGAGCCGCTGTAAGCCCTTTCAATATTGATTTTATCGGGAAAACGGACAATATATTCATTAAAAATATCCGATGCGTCCAAAAGCGGCTTTGCACCGTCTCTAAGCAACCGATTAGAGCCCGTATATTCCTTTTTATCAGGAGAACCCGGAATTACAAAAACATCCCTGCCCTGCTCGGCGGCATGACGTGCAGTAATAAGCGCACCGCTTTTTAGCCCTGCCTCTATAACCACCGTACCCAAAGTCAGCGCCGACATGATGCGGTTTCTTACGGGGAAGGTATATCTCGAAGCCTGAAATCTTGGGGGATATTCGCTTATCAGGCAGCCGTTTTTAGAAACTGCGGCTCTTAGCTTTTCATTTTCGGGCAGATAGTCGCTTAAAATTCCGCAACCCATGACAAGTACAGTTTTACCGCCCGACTTTAACGCTCCTGCATGAGCGCAGGTATCGGTTCCCAATGCTCCGCCGCTTACCACTGTTATACCCGATTTTGCAAGGCGGTAGCCTAAAGAATAAGCCGCCTTTTTGCCGAAGTCGCTTACCTTTCTCGGTCCTACGATACAAACGGCAGGGATACTGTCAAAATCAGGCAAATTGCCCTTAATGTATAAAACCAAAGGAGGGTCCTCTATTACCGACAAACAGTAGGGATATTTTTTATCACCTAAAAGGATAATATCTATGTTATGTAACTTGCAGTCTGCCATAATTCTCAAAGCATCGGTAAGGGGTGTCATTTCAAATCTTTTTAGCTCACCCACCGTGAAAAGACCTGATGCTTTTCTTGCCTTTTGGTTTGTTCTGTAAACCTTTTCGGCATTGCCAAAATTATTTAAAATATCCTTAATTTTACTGTTGCCTGCACCTAAAACCAACTGAAGCCAAATTCCGTATTTTATCATTTTTTCATCATTTCCCAAACGGCTATAGCCGCCGCTACTGCGGCATTAAGGGATTCTGCTCTACCTAACATAGGAATAGTTATCCTCATATCTGCGGAATTTTGCGTATTCTCTGTAATGCCGTTAGCCTCGTTGCCGATAATTACAACACAACCGTCCTCAAAATCCACGGAGCCGATTTTATCGGCACTATTATCTACAACACAGGCATAGCTTTTAAGCCCTGTTTTCCTTATAGACGTGGCAAAATCGTCAAGAATTATTATAGGCATACGCAAAAGCGTACCCATTGACGCTCTTATGGATTTAGGGCTATATGGGTCGCAACCACCGGTGGAGAGTATTATTCCCGTAACACCCAACGCCTCGCAGGTACGTGAAACCGCACCTAAATTTGACGGGTCGGCTATGTTTTCGAGAGCTATGTATCTGCCCTTTTTATCGATATCATACCCACAGCTTTGAGGTATTTTTGATAAAGCTATCATCCCTTGAGGAGTGGTGGTATCGCTTATTTTCTTAAAAAGGCTATCAGGCAAAATATAACAGTCTCCGCTATTTTCGGCAAAGTCAGCGATATCCTTTGGATATTTCTCCATTGCAGTATCCGAGATAATTAACTTATCAAACCTGATTGAATTGTCAAGTGCATCCTTTAAAATACGCAGTCCTTCAATTACGAAAAGTCCGTTTTCCTTACGGGATTTTGCTGAAGTCTGCAAGGAACAAACAAGCTTGATAAGTGAATTTTCACGGCTGGTAATTCTCGTAAAATCCTTCAAATTTACTCTACACCTACCAAATTATAAAAATGAAAAAGTCGCCCGAGAGGGTGTCTCGGGCGAGAAAAATTATTTTTCAAGAGCCTTTTTAGCAGCCTTTACTAAGGTAGTAAAGCCGGCGGCATCGTTAACAGCCAAATCAGCCAACATCTTGCGGTTGATTTGAACACCTGCCTTATTAAGACCGTTAATGAAGGATGAATAGTTGATATCATTCATCTTGCAAGCGGCAGAAATACGAGTAATCCACAGACGGCGGAAATCACGCTTTTTCTGCTTACGACCGATGTAGGCATAGTTGCCCGATTTCATTACGGCTTCTTTAGCGGTTTTAAAGAGCTTGGATTTAGCTCCGAAATAGCCTTTAGCAAGCTTTAAAATCTTTTTTCTTCTTTTGCGTGTAGCTAACGCACCTTTAACACGTGCCATTTCAAATTACCTCCACATTTAATTTTCCTTATTTATAAGGAATCATTTTCTTTACCTTAGCAACATTTGTTACATCAGCGGTAACGGTCTTGCGAAGGTTTCTCTTACGCTTAGTTGTTTTCTTGTTAAGGATGTGTGACTTGAAAGCATGAGCACGTTTAACCTTGCCGGTTTTTGTGAGCTTAAAGCGTTTCTTTGCGCCACTGTGTGTTTTAATCTTAGGCATTATAAGTCCTCCCTAATAATATTCGTTTATTTACCTGTTTTCGGAGCAAGGAACATAATCATGTTACGTCCCTCCATTTTAGCCGGCTTTTCAACAGAAGCATACTCCTGACAGAATTCCGCAAAACGTTTCATTGTATCAAGACCGATTTCGGGATGCCCTAACTCACGACCTCTGAAACGGATTGAAACCTTTACCTTATTACCGTCCTCAAGAAAACGCATAGCATGTCTGCCCTTGGTCTCGAAATCGTGAACGTCGATACTGAGACCTAAGCGAATTTCCTTAATCTCAAAGGTTTTCTGGTTCTTTTTGGCTTCCTTTTCACGCTTTGCCTGCTCAAAACGGTATTTACCGTAGTCCATTATCTTGCAAACGGGGGGCTGAGCGTTGGGTGAAATGCAAACCAAATCCAAATCGGCGGCATAGGCGGCTTCCAATGCTTTCGCAACGGGAATTATACCTAACTGTGCACCGTCGGCAGAAATCGTACGGACTTCCTTAAATTTAATCTCTTCGTTTACGGCGAGTTCTTTTGCGCTAATGCTGACGCACCTCCAAAAAATTAGGCTTTAAACAAAAAGTGCGGACGCAACACGTCCGCACATAAGAATACCGTAAATAAGGAAATCTTATAAACCCTTTAAGACGAAACCTTGAGGGTGAGGACGTAACACGTTCTACTTCGTTGTCTATATTATTATACAGCAAATTCCAAATTTGTCAAGTACTTTTTATTATTTATTTTTCAAATACTCGTCAATAGACGCTGCGGCGGTTTTGCCTGCGCCCATTGCGAGGATTACGGTAGCGGCGCCTGTTACAGCGTCACCGCCGGCATAAACACCGTCCTTAGTGGTTTTCATGTTTTCATCAACAATGAGACATCCACGGCGGTTTGCCTCGATACCCTTAGTTGTAGTTCTGATAAGGGGGTTAGGTGAAGTACCAAGTGACATTATTACAGAGTCAACATCCAGCATAAATTCGGAGCCTTTTATTTCCTCAGGTCTGCGTCTGCCCGATGCATCAGGCTCGCCTAACTGCATCTTTACACACTCAATTGCGGTAACGTGACCGTTCTCGTCGCTTACTATTCTGGTAGGATTGCAAAGGAGCTTAAACTCGATTTCCTCCTCTTTAGCGTGGTGAACCTCCTCCTTACGGGCAGGCATCTCCTCCTCGCCACGGCGGTAGATTACGTAAACATGCTCTGCACCCAAACGCTTAGCACAGCGTGCGGCATCCATAGCAACGTTTCCTCCGCCTACAACGGCTACGGAATTAACCTTCTTAATAGGAGTATCGTACTCGTCAAGATAAGCCTTCATAAGATTGATTCTGGTTAAGAACTCGTTAGCAGAGTATACACCTACACTGCCCTCGCCCTCGATACCCATAAACATGGGAAGTCCTGCACCCGAGCCTATGAATACAGCCTCATAGCCCATATCTATAATCTCGTCAACAGAAAGCACCTTACCGATAACCATATCGGTCATAATCTCAACGCCCATAGCTTTGAGACCTTCAATTTCCTTAGCTACTATCTTTTTAGGAAGTCTAAATTCGGGAATACCGTAAACCAGTACACCGCCTGCGGTATGGAATGCCTCAAAAACAGTAACCTTGTAGCCTAATTTTGCAAGGTCACCTGCACATGTAAGACCCGAAGGACCTGCACCGATAACTGCAACCTTTTTGCCGTTGGGTTTAATTTCGGGAACGGAACGCTCACAATTCTCCATATAATAATCGGCTACAAAACGTTCAAGTCTACCAATACCGACACTTTCGCCCTTTATACCTCTAACGCATTTACCCTCACACTGAGATTCCTGCGGACATACTCTGCCGCAAACTGCGGGAAGTGAGCTTGTCTCGCTGATTTTTTCGTAAGCACCCTTAAAATCTCCCTTTGCTACAAGGGCAATAAAGTCGGGTATCTGAACATTTACAGGGCAACCAGAAACGCATGGTTTATTTTTGCAGTTAAGGCAGCGGTTAGCCTCCGCCATAGCCATTTCCTCTGTATAGCCTAAGGAAACCTCTTTAAAATTCTTGTTGCGAACAGTAGGCTCCTGTTCAGGCATTTTTACTTTAACGGGTGACATATCAGCCATTTATAGCCGCCTCCATTCTGCAAGCGTGAGCTTCTTCCTCACGGTAAAAACTGTTTCTGCGCATAAGCTCATCAAAATCCACCTTGTGACCGTCAAAATCAGGACCGTCAACACAAGCAAACTTGGTCTCTCCCCCAACGGATACACGGCATCCGCCGCACATTCCAGTGCCATCAATCATAATCGGATTAAGGCTGACAATTGTCTTAACACCGAAAGGCTCTGTGGTCTTAGATACGAACTTCATCATAGGAATTGGACCGATAGCGATGACCAAATCATAGCTGTCGCTCTCTAAAAGGCGCTTTAAAACATCAGTAACAAAGCCTTTTTCACCGTAGGAGCCGTCGTCGGTAGTAACGTAATAATTATCGCTTACCTTGCGCATTTCGTCTTCAAGAATAACAATATCCTTATTTCTAAAGCCTGCAATAACATCGGTTTTAACACCCATATTATGTAAAGCCTTAGCCTGCGGATAAGCTATAGCACAGCCAACACCGCCGCCGATAACGATAGCCTTCTTAGGCTCGCCGAATTCGGTGGGAAGTCCTAACGGGCCTACACAGTCGGCAACAGAGTCACCGACATTTAAAGCTGATAATTTCTTGGTACTGTAGCCAACAGCCTGAACAACTATTGTAACAGTTCCCTTTTCACGGTCAAAGTCTGCAACGGTAAGGGGCACACGTTCGCCCTTTTCGTCAATACGGATAATTACAAACTGACCCGGCTCAACCTTACGGGCTACAAACGGAGCGTCTAACGTAATCCATGTAACCTGCTCATTAAGCTTCTTTTTTTCCAAAATTTTGTACACTAATAACACCTCAGAAGTATAAATTTGGAATTATGAATTCGAAATGCGTAATTATATGTGTCGGCACAGCCGACCTTTATTATAATGTGCCGCAATGCGGCACACCTTTAATTCCGAATTACGAATTATGAATTCCGCATTAAAAATTTACTGCTTTATTTAATTCTTCTGCCTTATCTGTCTTTTCCCAAGGTAAAGAAATATCAGTTCTGCCCATATGGCCGTAGGCAGAGGTCTGACGGTAGATAGGACGTCTTAAATCCAGCTTTTCGATTATTGCCGCAGGGCGCAAATCGAATACCCTATTTACAGCCTCGGCTAATTTATCATCAGCTACAGTACCTGTAGAAAAGGTATCAACCATTACAGATACAGGCTTTGCCACACCTATAGCGTAAGCCAACTGCACCTCGCACTTTTTAGCCAGCCCTGCCGCTACGATATTTTTTGCTATATATCGGCTGGCATAAGCGGCACTTCTGTCCACCTTTGTGGGGTCTTTACCCGAGAAAGCTCCGCCGCCGTGACGGGCATAGCCGCCGTAGGTATCAACGATTATCTTTCTGCCTGTAAGTCCTGTATCACCTTGAGGACCGCCTATTACAAAACGTCCTGTTGGGTTAATATAAACCTTTGTGTTCTCATCGAATAGCTCTGTCGGTATTACAGGGGTAATTACCTTTTCGAGAATATCCTTTCTCAAAGCCGAAAGCTCTACATCGGCGCTGTGCTGAGACGATACTACAACCGCATCCACACGGGTAGGCACACCGTCATTATATTCAACGGTTACCTGAGTTTTACCGTCAGGACGCAAGTAGGCAAGCTCACCCGATTTTCTTACATCGGTAAGCTTTTTAGCCATTTTATGAGCTAATGAAATAGCAAGGGGCATCAATTCCTCTGTCTCGTCACAAGCGTAACCGAACATCATACCTTGGTCGCCTGCACCGTGTAGGTTATAAACATCCTCAGCGCCGTCCTTATATTCCATTGAGTTGTCAACACCCAAAGCAATATCGGCAGACTGCTTGTCTATGGACGTCATAACAGCGCAGGTATTACCGTCAAAGCCTGCATCGGGGCTGTTGTAGCCGATTTCGTCAAGAACCTCACGAACAGTAGCAGGAATATCCACCTGAGCGGTGGTGGTAATCTCACCCATAACGGTAACACAACCGGTGGTACAAAATGTCTCGCAGGCAACACGTGCGTTTTTGTCTTCCGCTAAAATTTTATCCAGCACCGCATCGGAGATACGGTCACACACCTTATCGGGATGACCCTCTGTTACGGATTCGGATGTAAAAAGCATTTTTGACATCTTAGTTCCTCCATAAAATAAAACCGCCCAATTAAGAAGCGGTTTAATTAAACCTCATCTTTCGGATAATCCGCCGGATTTGGCACCTTAATTTGGGAAAATCAGGTTGCCGAGTTTCACAGGGCCGGTCCCCTCCACTTCTCTTGATAAGGAAAGTATTCAGTTCAGTTATCTATTTTACCACATAATACGACATTGTCAAGTATTTTTTTGGCTCGCCGACGCTTTTGTGCGCCGCTACGGCTTATACCCCGACAATAGGTTTGTACAAATTTACGTCAGGTGCATAAAATTGTGATTTATTTCTTTTTCGGCTTTAGTATCGGAGATATTCTTTTATAAACCAAGAAGCATACCGCCGCATCCAAAATTCCTTTTGCAAGGTTAAAGGGAAAATTGAAAATTATAAGGGCTTTCCATAGGTTATCGGCAGCAGGCAGTAAGGCTTTATACATACCTAAAATCGCCTCCATAGGCATGCCGTAAATTACAACGTATGCAGGGTAAACTATAAAATAGTTTGTAAAAACGCTGATAAGAGCCATAAGGAAAGCTCCAACCAAAGAGCCTATGAGGGCGCCCTTGCGGTTGTGCATTTTTGAGTAAACTATACCTGCCGCACCTACAAATATTGCTCCCAAAATGAAGTTGGAAAGCTCCCCCACACCGCCTGAAGTAGTAACAAACAAATGCAATAGATTTTTAACCGCACAGACAAGTATTCCGTAAATCGGTCCGTAAGCAAAGGACGCTATAAGGGCCGGAATTTCGGAAAAATCCAGTTTAATAAAGGACGGGATGATAAAGGGTATCGGAAATTCTAAAAGCATAAGTACAAATCCCAATGCTCCGCATACGGCAGATACCGCAATACCTTTTACGTTGATTTTTCTTGTGTTCATAATTTTTACCTCCAAATTTTACAGGGCGGAGAGTAAAAGAATAGCCCTGACGTAAAATACGTCAGGGCATAAAATAAGCGTATTACTTATCTATCTTCTTTCATCCGGACTGTACCGTCGGCTTTGGAATTTCACCAAATCAACCAAAAAATGGCTCGTGGGCTTTACCACCGGTGAGGAATTGCACCTCGCCCTGAAGATTATAGTAACATTATATACCAATATGCGAATACTGTCAATACCTATTTTATCATTTCATTAAACTCGGCTTCGCTTATTACGGTAACACCAAGCTTATTGGCTTTATCAAGCTTACTGCCTGCCTCCTCGCCTGCCAAGACATAATTTGTCTTTTTGGAAACAGAGGACGAGGTTTTACCGCCGAAGCTTTCAATAATAGCAGATGCCTCACTTCTCGAATATGTTGGAAGTGTTCCGGTAAGCACAAAGGTAAGTCCCTGAAAGCGGGTGTCCTTTACTTCCTTTAACGATTTCATATTTACACCGAGATTTTTAAGGCTTTCTATCATTTCGTGGGTTCCTGCAAGGGAGAAAAATTCCGCCGCAGATTCCGCCATAATACTGCCGAAGCCGTCTATTTTGCAAAAATCCTCAGCAGTAGCAGATAATACGGCATCCATAGTACCGAAATGCTCCGAAATAAGCGCCGCCGCTTTAGCACCGATATGGCGAATACCAAAGGCGAAAATCAGCTTAGACAGGTCGTTTTGCTTTGAGTTTTCTATAGCGGCTTTAAGGTTTTCCATACTCTTTTCGCCGCTACGTTCGAGATTTGCCGCCTTTTCATAATCAATTGTATACAAATCAACGATATTGTGAATAAGGCCGGCGTTTAGCAGCTGTTCTAATACAGCAGGACCTAACCCTTCGATATCCATAGCATCACGAGAGGTAAAGTGGATTAAATGCCGTAAAAGCTGTGCGGGACATTCGGCATTGGTGCAGCGAATTACCGCCTCACCCTCCTCACGGAAAACGGGTGAACCGCAGGAGGGACAAATATCAGGCATTTTGAAAACGGAGGAATTTTCCCCGTGAGACGTAACGCTTAAAACCTCGGGGATAATGTCCCCCGCTTTGCGTACAAGTATGGTATCCCCTATTCCTATACCTTTACTCGCTATAAAATCTTCGTTATGAAGTGTGGCACGGGAAACCGAAGTACCCGCAAGCATAATAGGCATAAACACGGCGGTAGGTGTAAGGGCGCCTGTTCTGCCAACGTTAATTTCTATATTTTCGAGCACGGTCTCCTTTTCCTCGGGGGGATACTTAAACGCTACCGCCCATTTAGGGTATTTTGAAGTACTGCCGATGGTTTCACGGTAAGCCAGAGAATCTGCTTTTACTACCGCACCGTCAATATCAAAGGAAAGACCTCCTCGGATTTCTCCTATGCGCTCGATTTCCTTAATAACCTCGTCAATACTGTCACAAGCTTTGTAGCTTGGAAGTGTATGGAAGCCCAATTCCTTTAAAAAATCCAGTGACTCTATATGGGAAGTAAGGGTTTTACCCTCAATATGCTGAACGTTGAAAATAAATATATCCAATTCCCTTTCGGCGGTTATTTTGGAATTTTTCTGACGTAATGACCCTGCCGCCGCATTTCTCGGATTTTTAGCAGGTGCCTCGCCCATAAGCTCCTGACGGCTTACAAGCTTTAAAAAGCTTTCTTTAGGCATAAACACCTCGCCTCTGACCTCTAGTTCACCGTCAAAATTTATGGCTTTAGGGATAGATTTAATCTGCATTAAATTAGCGGTTACGTCCTCCCCCGTTACACCGTCTCCCCTTGTAGAGCCTCTAAAAAATAAACCGTCACGGTATTCGAGGGAAACAGACAGACCGTCGATTTTAGGCTCAACCGAAAATTTGGTTTTTGAAGTGTCTATTTTCTCGCCAAAGGTTCGCAGTTCATCAAAATTAAAAACGTCTTGAAGGCTTTCCATTTTAACTCTATGCTCCACGGGATTAAAAAGTCTTAATGCGGCACCGCCTACAGTCTGTGTAGGGGAATCCTCCTTTATAAATTCAGGGAATTCCTTTTCCAAATCCTCTAACTCCCTGAGCATTGCATCATACTCGAAATCCTCGATTTCGGGAGAATCCTCAATATAATACTTTCTGTTGTGGTATTTAAGAGTATCGCTTAATTCTTTAATTCTTTTCTCGGCTACGTTAATATCCATTTTTTCTCCTATTCTGCTATTGCTCCGTAATCGTTAATAAGTCCGCCTGTGTTATCCTTTTCGCTTTCTACTACACTTGTAAAGGCATCAGGTGTCTTGCCCACTATAACAGTCTGCGCCGCTATAGCGGAGGTAGAGGTCTCTATTCCCTTAGTATAGCCTGCAATTACAAGACTTCCCTTGATTTTCATATCCACCTTTATTATATGCAAAACCTGATTTATTCCCGCACTTTCAAATTCCTGACTGAAATCCACAAAGGCCGTTGTCGTTATCTGCATATTAAATTTGATTTTCGGACCTAAGCCGTTTGTAAAATCGTTATTAAAAAATGTACCTATAGGGATACCGAAATCGTAATTTTCTCTGCCTGATACTA
>JAFUOL010000058.1 GCA_017481865.1 Clostridia bacterium
AAAGAAAATCAGAATGACTTTAATCCGTATAATAAATTATGCCATTGAAAATGAATATATACCAGACCGCACTATACGATTAACTCTGCCTGAAACAACACCGATTAATAAACGAAATGTATTGAAAGAACAACATATCAAGTTGTTAGTAAAAGCACAAAAAAATTATTTGCCTGCGTATGTATTTATAGTTATGGTTGCAACTGGAATGAGACCTTGCGAACTGTTTGATTTAACTTATGATGATATAGACTTTGAGAACAAGACTATATTTATTAAAAAGTCTAAAACCGATAATGGAATTAGAACAATTCCTATAACTGATTATCCTTTGAAATTAATTAAAGAGGATATGGAAAGATTAAATGCAATGGGAATAAAACCTAAATATATATTTCATCAGCAAATTGATCCTTCTAAACCCCATAATATAGGGACTGTTTATGATACTTGGCAAACAACAATACGACATATGGATATTATAAACGGAGCAGTTGTATACCGAAATGAAATTATCAAATCAAGTTTCTCTGATAAAGAAAACTTTAGCGTATATAATTTACGGCATACATATTGTACTATGCTTAACGATTGCGGAATAGGCGAATATTTCAAAAAAAAATTAATGGGTCACACATTAAAGGATTCTATAACTGATAGTGTGTATACTCATTCTTCTACTGATATGACCGGAATTTTATAATACTGTACGATGGAACAGACAACTCCCACGATCAGCGAAAACAGAATTCCAAAGAACGCAACTTTTACAGTAAGAATTGCCGCATCAATATACCACGGCAAATATTTCTGTATAAACTCAAAATCCAGTCCCATGCTGTTCAGCACCTCCTAACTTAAGTGGATTTTTTCTTTAAACATTTATCTGCTTCTGCGGCAAGAAACGTGCCTACACTCTGGAATATTTACACAAGGATGATAACAGGATAACCGCCGCAATCATGATTAAATATTTGTATCGGTAATAACCGTAATTGATAGTTAGAATTGATAACTGCGTATGAATGTTTAATGTATGTTTTGAGGAACCTATTACGTATACATACATCGGCACATTCGTCCGAATCGGAAATTTGCTCTGACTAGCTTCTCAAAATAGTTTTCCATAAGATTTTACCTGCCTTACAAAAAATAAAACCGGAAGACTCCGATAAAGTCTCCCAGTTGTAAGCGATTGTTATTCCGCCAAAGCTCAGGCGGCACAAGGGTTTACTCTTGAAATGGAAAGTACATCGGAAAGATAAGCGCAACAAATCATGCACATGCTACAAGTGCACATGCACATCTCCATCATCATAGTAGTGGTGATAGTGTTTTGCTTTTTCATAACCGTGTTCTCCTTCCTTATTTAATTACCTACCGTTTAGGTTGGTATAAGTATAGCACATATTACCTACCTTGTCAATAGGTAAATGAAAATTTTTCTAATTTTTTTCGCACAAAAATTAAATAATTACTAATCAAGAGCCGCAACGGAAAATCGTTGCGGCTGTTGTGATATAATGCCAAAATAGAACCAATATAACTTATCCTGCCAAAAACTCCAAACAAATAAAGCACCATTTGCATATATTGTACTGATGTTTATACTTGTACGGAGGAAATATATGGATAACAATAATTATATAGTTAAATCTTTAGAACTACACCTGTTTTTCGGCAGAATAATGAAGGAGCACTCTTTGTTTTTAAGGGCCGGGTTTACCCCTGCTAATGCAAATTTTTCCAACAAAGCCGAGTATTTTAAAAAAGAGTTTGAAAAGCTTTTAAGTGATGCGGTGACACTTAGCGAGGGTATCATAAGCCATAATGTACTGTGCTCGGGTGAACTGGTTACCGAGTTTACGCTACCTGCCGAGAAAACAACCGAAGCCTTTACGGGTATCGGGATAAACAAGGGAATAACCGCAAGGGAATTGCGGCTTGTAAGAGATTGCCGTCAGGGCAGTATAGGTGAGGGCTTGCGCTGTAAAGTGCAGCGGCTTAATCGCAGGGCTTTGGAGCTGCTTGACGGACTTATAGCCTTTAAAGAGCTGATTTTAAGAAACGTTCTGTGCTGTCAGATGTTTACCATGAACTATCCTCTTTTGATAGAACATATAATCAGAGAGGCAAAGCTGTATAGGGAATATGTGTCAATGTTAGAGCGTGACGGCTGCCTTACCGACAACGCTATGCGTGATACCGAATGCTTCTGGAACCGAATTATGATGGAGCACGCTATGTTTATACGTGGACTCCTTGACCCTACAGAGGAGGATTTAATAAATACGGCAGATTCATTTGCAAAGGATTATTCAAATCTATTGTCTGCCTGTAATTCTGCTCAACGTAGGACACTTCAAACAAGCTCTTTAGACGAAACCCTGAAATTCAGGGATTTCAAAATGGCAGGTACTAAGGGAATTGAGGAATGTAAGATACGTTCGGTTATACTGCCATTACTTGCCGATCATGTGCTTAGAGAGGCTAATCATTATATAAGATTGTTGCAATGTGAATAGGCTGATTCGACTCTCGCCAGACTAACAAAAACTCCGTACCGCCCAAGGGTGATACGGAGTTTTTTTACAATCTGTTTTAACCGCCTAAGTAGGCTTTTTTTACCTCGTCGCTGGCGGCAAGCTCGGCGCCTGTGCCCGAAAGGACGATTTCGCCAAGCTCTAAAACATAGGCACGGTCGGAAATTGCAAGGGACTTTCCTGCATTCTGCTCAACCAGTAAAACGGTCGTACCCTCCTTGCGGAAATCCTTGATAATTTCAAACACTTGATCTACTAAGAGGGGAGAGAGACCCATTGACGGCTCGTCAAGCAATAAAAGCTTTGGGTGGCTCATCATAGCACGTCCCATAGCCAGCATTTGCTGTTCACCGCCCGAAAGAGTACCTGCTATCTGACTGCTTCTTTCAGCAAGACGGGGGAAACGCTCATAAATAGAGTCAATATCCTTTTTAATCTTTCCTTTATCTTTCTGGGAAAAACCGCCCATTAAAAGGTTTTCGTAAACGGTGAGCTCCTGAAAAATCCTTCTGCCCTCGGGAACCTGAGAAAGACCTAAATGCACTATCTTGTGGCAGGGCATTTTGGTAATGTCGTGACCGTCAAATATAACGCTTCCGCTTCGTGAGGGGATAAGACCTATAAGGCTTTGCATAGTCGTGGTTTTGCCTGCACCGTTAGCCCCTATAAGAGTGACAATTTCACCCTCGTTTACCTCAAAGCTTATGCCCTTTAAAGCCTGAATAACGCCATAGTAAACCTGTAAATCCTTTACTTCCAATAATGCCATAGTGCGCTATCCTCCAATATAAGCCTTAATTACCTCGGGGTTATTAAGGGCGGTCTTTGTGTCACCTTGGGTCAAAACGGTTCCGAAATTCAGCACCGTTATCTCGTCACACAGTCCCGATACAAACTTCATATCATGCTCTATAAGCAGAATTGTCATATCGTACTTGTCACGAATATAGGTGATTATGTTCATAAGGTCTTCGGTTTCGTGTGGGTTCATGCCTGCTGCCGGCTCGTCAAGCAAAAGTATTTTCGGGTTAGTAGCAAGTGCACGGGCGATTTCAAGCTTTCTCTGCTTGCCGTAGGGCAGATTGCAGGAAAGGAAATTGCGCTCGTCCTCAAGACCTACTACACGTAATATCTCCTTAGCCTTTGCTCTCATGCGTTTTTCGCAGTCGAAATGGCGGGGAAGACGGAACATGCTTTCAAGCATACTGCACTTGAATTCGGGCTGATTGTGAAGCCCTACAAGTACATTTCTGATAACCGTCATATTATTAAAAAGACGGATGTTCTGAAAGGTTCTGGCAATTCCCTTATGGTTTATAGTCTCTTGACTTTTACCTGTAAGGTCCTCGCCGTCAAGATAAAACTTACCCGTAGTAGGTGTGTAAACACCTGTAAGTATATTGAAAACGGTGGTTTTTCCTGCGCCGTTAGGACCTACAAGACCGTAAAGCTGTTTCTTTTTAATCTCAATATTTACATTATCTACAGCTTTTAGTCCGCCGAAGGAGATACCTAAATTTTCGGTTTTGAGAATAATTTCAGACATTATTCATTCTCCTTTCGGTCAGGGTCTATGGTTGACATGGTGGGCTGGATTTCTACAGACAGTACCTCGTTCATTTCTATTTTTGTAGGCACTCTGTCCCACTTAGCCTCATCGTCTGCTTGGCTTGACGGGTCATGCTTACGCTTTATAAGCTTATTTATAGCGGTTTTAAGGCTGTGGGTCTCACGGAAACTCTTAAGTGATGGTGCGTTATTGTAAATAACGAGAATTATAAGAATAAGCGCATAGAACAAATCCTGTAAAACTGCAAGATTGCCTGTAAGGATAGTCTGTAGCTTTATGTCAAGGAAGGTTATAAGAGTAGCGGCGATAATAGAGCCGTTAATACTGCCCATACTGCCGAGCACTACCATAACCAAAATCTCTATTGAATAGTTATAGCTGAACTTAGTGCTCTGTACGG
>JAFUOL010000059.1 GCA_017481865.1 Clostridia bacterium
GATAAAACGAGAATCATTATACGGATAAATCCCGTGTCCTGAATTTCATTTTTTACGATATAAGGATAAAAAACGACCAACAAGGCCACTAAACCCGCAAAAATAAGTCCCGAACGCAAATAAAATCGCTTTGTAGCAGCAAGAACACCGTTAACCTCATTTGTATTTTTGTTGGCTAAAGGACCGTATAAAGATACCGTTGCTGCAGCACCTACACCTGCCTCCACAAGGCTCATATAGGTTATAAATTGTGAAATAGAAGATACTAAACCATTGACGGCAGAACCGTACAAAGCTATAAAGAATCGTGGTACCAATATTCCCGATACAGCCAAAGTCAATTGCAAAAAAACACTGAAAACAGCATTTTTTAATGCCTGTTTTGTTCTCATTCTAAATTTCTCCCGAAGTTATAAAATACTTTTTCCCACGGTAAATTTTATAACTATTATCCATATCCATCACTTCAAATTCGTGGTGGCATACCTGCTTTTCCTTAGGCGGCAGCTGCATATAATCCCCGAATGCCATGCGTAAATAACCGTCATACCCTACGGGTATCGGCAGCTTGTACCCTTCAAAATCCACCCGTATCGACTTTTCGAATAATTCCTTTGGGTACTCGTTTTGCATATAGTGTGGACCTGAGCAAAGCTCGGTGATATAATCGCATTTTTCTATTGGGTATTTAGACATTTTTCGCTCACACAGCCGCCACATATGATAGCGCCATGATTTTGGTTTAACTAATCCCAAAGCAATTTTACCCAATAAATATACTGCTTTGCCGTGGTTTTCGGGAGCCTTGCCCACGATAAACAGGGAATAAAGCAATGCCCACAGCTTTTGGATTTTACGTTTTATTCCCGTAGGACAGCCGTCCAGCGGAAGAACATCCAAAACAAGACCGTGGTTAATATCGAGATTCATCTGATAAGTTTTAATAAAGGTTGTATTATTGGCACAAATGGTCAAAAACTGATTTTCCGTACAAATTTCTCTCGTTGGGTACTGTATAGAGTATTCCTCGGTATCCCGCCAAAGCTGTTTTAGCTTTTCATAGTCGGCTCTGGGCATAAAAACATCCACATCGTCATCCCACGGAATAAAACCGCCGTTGCGAATAGAGCCGATACAGCAACCGCCGCACAAAAAGTAAGTAAGACTGTGTTCTGTGCAGAAACGGTCAAAAAACAGAGCCATTTCGAGACCCTTTAACTGCATTTTGCGAACCTGCTCGGCAGTCAACTCAACCTGGGCCATTAAGTACACCTCCGTTAAATATTATTTGTTCTTTTAAGTTTCCTTATCCAAAACGGCATTTCGATAATGCCCTTAAGCGTGCCTATACCGTAGCTTGTGTGCAAGAGAAAAAATAGCACAGGTAACAGCAAATTAGTAGGGCTAAAGGGTCTTTTCACAATTTCAATAACCGAAATACCGATAACAAGCAAGCCATAAACCGCCCACATTAAAGCCGATAAAATCGGAAAACCCAAAAACGCTAAAACGGTGGTAAGAATTATACCTAAGACAAAGGCAAGGGGTACAAAATGAAACAGCGAAAAGCATTTGGGATTTATTCCCATAGTTTTGCCTATCCAATAGCCGTTAAGGTATTTCTGACGGAGCATTTTATAAAGGGTGTTACGGGTATGCTGATAATACACAATATCAGGAGAATAGCAAAGGCGGTATCCTGCTTTACGGATACGGTAGTTCATATCATTATCCTCTGAACGGGGCAAAAGCTCGTTATAAAGCCCTACTTTGTCAAACACCTCACGGCGGTACATACCGCAAAACAGCGAAGTTGTATACATCTTTTCGGTGCTTCTCCTATAGGAGGCAATACTGCTGCCGAACATGGACTGCTCTGCAATCAAAAGGGTCTCCTTAAACGGAGTGCTTTCATCAATTATATTGGGTCTGCGACCGCCGCTCGCATATTCACCGTTTTTCAAAACCTCCACATTTTTGCGGATAAATTCAGACGGCATAGTCGCATGGGCATCTAAACGAACTACAGCATCACCCGTGTAATTTTTTAGGGCGACATTATGTCCGCTGGGAATGTTTTTCTTTTCGTTCTTAAAAAGTGAAACACGCAAAAAATCATGCTCAGATTCCGAAAAATCCTGCATTATCTGCCACGTGCTGTCGGATGACATACTGTCTATAAGCAGAACCTCGATTTTTTCGTGAGGGTAATCCTGATTGCGTAAATCCTCCAGTAATCGGGGGAGAGTTTCCTCCTCATTATAAGCTACAACAGCAAAGGAAACTATCATTAGTACTTTTCTCCTTATATAAGCGGTTTCCATGATTAAATTCCACCATCACTTATCGACAAAAAAGCGATAAGACACCTATTATAGGTGCAATTATACCATATTATGACACGGATGTCAATGTGAAACGGGGCCATCACACACTTACTTTAACAAATAACTTAGAAAACCATTTAAATGTAAGCGGCCAGACACAGCCTGCAAAAACAACGATTAGGAAATACCGCAGGCCGTCGGCAATATAGCTACCTGAGAACAGTAGCGATAACGGTGCCCTTAAGCCCTCTTTTATAAGCAACAGCGGAATAAGACCGACTACAAGCTTTAAGCACTGAGCCGCAAAGCTTGCCTTAGTATCAAAATTTATAAATCGATTATCGACCTCAAAGGCTATAAAAATTCCGAGGGTACAGCCCAGCATTTTATAGGCATTTTTAGTACCGTTTGCAAGGTTTTCGGTGTCTACGTCAGAGGGAAAACTATAAAGGCTTACAAATACCAAAAGCCCTAACGACAAAGCCACCATAGAACCCAAAAGAATACGCATTGCTTTCTTGTTTTCGGTGGCTTTTTGGACGATAGGATAAAGCCCGAAAATAAGAATTAAGGCGATTGCTACAGAAACACCTACATCCAGCGGAGTATGCACGCCTAAATACATTCTCGATATCGGCACCATTACACAAATTATTATGCACACTATTCTTAAAATCTTGTTTTTATTCCAACGTGCCAGACCTCCGAAAATTCCTACAGAGGACTGTGTATGACCGCTGGGAAATGAATACCCCGTAGCCTCGGCACGGGCAGATTCTACTATTGTAAAGCTTTCGTCCTTGACCCAAGGACGTGGAATTCTGAAAAACAGCTTTAAAAACTGATTGAGAACGGTTCCGATAAAGCCGATGGACAAGAGATAATAACCCTCTTTTTTGTTAACGCACCAAAAGAAAATAAGGCCTAAAAGGATGAAAAAGGTCTCCTCACCCAAATGGGTAACTACCGAGAAAAAAGCGTCACCTACAGGTGTACGCAGACCTTCCAGAAAACGCAGAAAAGCCATAGCTTTAAATCTCCTTTAAAAAATGGTATGATTCACAACAAAATCATACCATTTTACACCTTATTTTTCAAGCGAAAAGTTAATACGGATACACCCTGTCGTAATCGCTTTGCTCCTTCCGCTCCCATTGCTCGCCTATAAAATCAGAATTTTTCTTTACATACTCCGTAAGAGCTTTATTTGCACGGTATTCAGGGATAGAAAAATCCGCTAACCCCATATTGCGGTTTTTCTTGTAGGTTACGGAATAACCGTCGCTGTCGGTGGTAACCTTCATATCATATCCCCCGTCTGTGAGGATACCGTAAAGGTATTCATGAGACTCGTCGGAAACAAGTGAATTTTCATCCTGCGCCAATTTTATAAGATAAGGCACACCCTCATGCCCTAAATCATATATGGCATCTATGTCCACGCTTTCAAGTGTGCCGTTTTTATAGGCTTTGTAGTTATAATCAGCTACTATGCTGTTCACATTACCCACACCCAAAGCTATAAGCACTACCGCCGATGTGACAAACGCAGTCCTTATAACCCGCACCTTAGGCAGATACAGTCTTATTATAAGGCTTATAAAAACTACGGCTAAAAATACCATAAAAGCGCTGGTTTGTATACGAAGCCGTGTCATTCCAAAGGAGCTTATATACAGAAACATTTTAGAAAGTGCGGTAGCTATTATAATAAGGGTAAAAATACCTATAAATGTACAGATAATGCGAAGGGAAATACAGCTTTTACCCTCTTTTTTACGGGAAATAAGCAGACTTAAAAATATGAGCCCGAAATTTATTGCGGCTATAACGGTCATTTCAAAAAATCCCCGTCTTGCGTATGCCGATACAGTAAATTTATAATTTTCGGGTAAAAATCCGCTGAAAGCGCTGAAAAAATAAGCCAACTGGGAGAACAGATAGGCAAGGTAGCATAACGAAATTACCGATAAAAAGGATACAAGTACTGTGTTTTCTATACCCTTAAAGGTATTGTTTAAATCCTCTTTTGGCTCCTCCTTTTTAAGGGTAAAGCAATAAGAAATCACAAAAACCGATATAATAAGACCCAAACCGAGTTTAACAAGGGTTAGTATCAGGTTTCCGAAAAGCATTTCTATCATTCCGCTGAAAGCCTCATCCGAGGACATTAAAAGTGGTACTACCACAATAAGCACAGGCAGTGACAGCACTATACCGAGAATTGCCTTTCCGAAATTTTTATTTCCCTTTTCCCTGCCCGAAAAAAGCGAGCGCAGAGACACAGGCAGATTAGGTATAGCCCCCTCGAAAACGGGAGAAAATATGTTTTTAAAAATTCCCAAATCCCCTTTTTCTGCGCTATCATCTGCAATGGATACAAACCACACCAAATCAAGAATACCAACGGATACAAAGCTCCAAAACCTTACTGCACCGCTTGAAGTAAAGGTAAAAGGAATTGAGACACCTACACTTAAAAGCATGCATAAAAACGGAAAAGGTTTGATTTTTCCCTTTGCAGGTAGTAAGTAGGCGGTTACCGATGCCAACAAAAGTATCAAAGAAATTGTAAATCCACCCTTAAAGCCACCCCAGATACCGAGGACTGAAAATATCACCGATACTGCCGCCAATATAACAGCAAAAACGGTATCTTTTTTGGAAATTTCGAACAATTTAGGCTGAAAATCGTATTGGGTAAAGGTAACAGGAGCTTGCTCTGCACCGCTCTCATCTACATTTTCTATATTCTCGTTCATTTTTTCTCACCCTCATCCACATATTTTAAAATATCACCGGGCTGACAGTTAAGAGCTTTACATATACTCTCAAGGGTTGAAAAGCGCACTGCCCTTGCCTTTCCTGTTTTAAGGACGGATAAATTTGCCTGAGTTATTCCGATTTTTTCCGCCAATTCGGCAGAGGTCATTTTATTTACTGCAAGCATTACATCAAGATTTATTTCTATCATTCTTTCTACCTCATATTGTCAGGTCGTTTTCTTCACGCAGTGCTACCGCATTTTGCATTACGTTTTTCAGTACTCGCAGTAACATTCCTACAAAACCACCCGCCAAGGCTACGAACATAAAGGGCATATAGAAAAATCCACCGACAAAGGTTATAACGGCGATAACAAAACAGCACCATGATACACTTCTTAAGGCTACGGCATTTTCGGTTATAAAAATCTTTTCATTTTTTATGTTGTTAAGAAGCTTTAAAAGTGAATAAATTATCACCCCTGCAAAAACCGCCGACGGATAAAAGCAGGCAGCGAAAACGGTTTTAAGGGATTTCAGCGCCTCACCGTCGGGTGCAAAGCCACGGTAAGCGGTCATGTACAGCTCAAAAACCCAAGGCCCTGCAAAAATCAGTACAATAAGTACCGCCGCCAGAGCGTAACAAACCCCGATAGAAAGCTTTACTGATTTTTTATAATTCCACATAATTTTCCCTCCAAAGGTATTTTTTACACTTGCATATTAACACAATAATTATCGTTTGTCAATAATTATTTTATCGTTTTTCGATAATTTTTTATTTTGAAACAGTAAGCCGTTGCTAAATACGGAGTTTTATGATAAAATTAACACGGTGATTAGAAATGACAAAAATTTTATTCATCTGCCATGGTAACATATGCCGCAGTCCTATGGCGGAATTTATAATGAAAGACTTAGTAGATAAAAATGGAGTTGCGGATAAGTTTTACATAGCCTCTGCCGCAACCTCCCGTGAGGAAATAGGCAATCCCGTATATCCGCCTGCCAGACGTGTACTCGAAAAAAGAGGCATTACCTGCAAGGGCAAAACCGCCGTTCAGGTAACGCCTGATGACTATAAAAAATACGATTATATTGTATGCATGGACAGAAATAACCTTAGGAATATTAAGTATATAATTCCATCAGACCCCCAAAACAAAATCTCCCTTTTAATGGATTTTACAGGAAATCCAACGGACGTTGCCGACCCGTGGTACACAGGGGATTTTGCCGCTACCGAGCGGGATGTAGACGAAGGCTGCAAAGCACTGTTTGATGCAATAAGCAAATGATTAAGGAGTGCCGCTTTTGCGACACTCCTTAATTTTAATTACCATATTATCTTGCTGTCGTTTTCGCCGACAACTTTTTCTACAAAGTCGGAGGTGTTCATGGCGCCTAAGTCGCCGTCCTCACCTCTGCGGCGGACAGATACCTGATTGCCTTCAACCTCGCTGTCGCCGATTATAAGCATATAGGGAACCTTTTGAAGTCTGGCTTCACGAATTTTATAGCCGATTTTCTCGTTTCTGTCATCTAGCTCGACACGTATTCCCTTTGCCTCTAACTGACGCTTAACCTCATAAGTATAGTCAAGATGTCTGTCAGCAATGGGAAGTAGCTTAACCTGAGTAGGAGCAAGCCATACGGGGAATGCGCCTGCGTACTTTTCGATAAGCAGAGCCAGCGTTCTCTCATAGCAACCGATAGAGGTACGGTGGATAATGTAGGGGTTCTTTTTCGCACCGTCACGGTCTACATATTCCATACCGAACTTTTCAGCCAAAAGCTGATCTATCTGAATAGTGATAAGAGTATCCTCTTTACCGAAAACGTTCTTAATCTGAATATCAAGCTTAGGTCCGTAGAATGCCGCCTCGCCGATACCTACCTTATAAGGGATTTCAAGGTGGTTAAGGATTTTTTCCATCATACCCTGTGCCTCATCCCACTGCTCGGGAGTGCCGATATATTTCTCCTTATCATTGGGATCCCATTGTGAGAAACGGTAGGAAACATCCTCATAAAGTCCTAAGGTTTTCAGCATGAACACCGCAAGCTCAAGGCTGGACTTAAACTCCTGCTCTAACTGTTCGGGGGTACACATTAAGTGACCCTCGGAAATAGTGAACTGACGTACTCTTATAAGACCGTGCATTTCGCCCGAATCCTCGTTACGGAAAAGGGTCGAGGTCTCGCCGTAGCGTAAAGGCAAATCACGGTAGGAACGTGCTCTGTTAAGATATGCCTGATATTGGAACGGACATGTCATAGGACGGAGTGCGAAACATTCCTTTGTTTCGTCCTCAGGGTCGCCCAAAACGAACATACCGTCTAAATAATGATCCCAGTGACCCGAAAGCTTATACAGCTCACGCTTTGCCATAAAGGGGGTCTTGGTTCTAAGCCAGCCCCTACGCTCCTCCTCATCCTCAACAAAGCGTTGTAAAATCTGGAGTATTTTAGTGCCCTTCGGCAGCATTATGGGCAGTCCCTGACCGATAACGTCAACTGTAGTGAAAAGCTCTAATTCACGTCCGAGTTTATTATGATCACGCTTTTTAGCCTCCTCAAGCATTGTAAGGTGTGCATCCAATTCACTTGCTTTCGGGAATGCGGTACCGTAAACACGGCAGAGCATCTTTTTAGAGGAATCTCCTCTCCAATAAGCACCGGTAGCAGAGGTTAATTTAAATGCCTTAACGGGAGCAGTGCTCATAAGATGTGCGCCGGCGCAAAGGTCGGTGAAATCGCCTTGAGAATAAAAGCTTATTTCCTCGCCCTCAGGAATACCCTCGGCTAATTCTACCTTATAAGGCTCGTCTTTCTCGGTGAAATATTTAATTGCCTCATCACGGGACATGGTAAATCGATCGAGCTTTATATCCTCTTTTACGATTTTTTTCATTTCAGCCTCGATTTTTACAAGGTCGTCGGGAGTAAAGCTTTCCTCTACGTCAAAATCGTAATAAAAACCGTCGTCAACTGCGGGTCCTATTGCAAGCTTTGCGTTCGGAAACAGACGCTTTACCGCCTGAGCTAAAATGTGGGATGCGGTATGGCGGAAGGTCCATCTGCCGTACTCATCCTCAAATGTTAAAATTTCCAAAGAGCAATCCTCGTTAAGAACAGTTCTCAAATCTGCATTTTCGCCGTTAATTCTTACAGCACAGGCGGCTTTAGCCAGTCCCATACTGATTTCCTTTGCAACCTCATAAGCGGTAATACCCTTTGGAAATTCCTTTACCACATCGCCTTTTAATGTAACCTTAATCATCATTATTCCTCCAAAATAAAATAAGCCCCGCCCTAAAAGACCTATTCGGTCAATCAGGACGAAGCATAAAAATCTCCGTGGTTCCACCTGTTTTTTAGTTCTAACAGCCTTAGTGTAAACAATTAACATGCTTCTTTTCAAATAAAAGTTAATTGTTTTCAGTTTGCCTTTTGGCTGTTCTCTGTTAAAACTAACTCTCTTTCACCCTTAACGCAGGTTTACGTCTGTGTTTTCGACCCACAGCGCTCCGAGGCGGTGTTCACTTCTTTTACCTTTCGGCAGGCTTTCAGCCGATGACCTACCTCTCTTTAGAAAAGTCTTAAAAAAGCTACTGTCCTCATCAACACTTTTACCTTAATATAATATCCTTAAAACCCAAATTTGTCAAGTATTTTAAAATTATAAAAAACCTACATATTGTTATGGTACAATAGATAGGTGACAAAATAAAAAGAAAATTCAACTCAAATATGGTATGATGTTAATAACGACAAAAACAAAGTACCACATGAGGTGAATTTTCTATGACAAGTATAACACGGAATATTTCATCTGTCAACACATAGAACCGTCCCCTGTGTTTTCGTCCCCTGTGTTTTCTGTGTTTTGTACCATTATACGTGCCAGAATAAACGGCAATGTGAGTTTTCGTCATTTCCGAAGATAATCAAATCGCCGGGGCTAACTTGCTTCGATTTACATTAGAGGAACTCGTACCGATCTTTTCGATTTCCCCTCATTCGCAAGTTTGTTAAAGGCGGTCTGCCAAGTGACAACCGCCTGTAAGTTCATTCCAGTTGCGTTAATCGCATCGGTAATAAATCGCGTGTCAGCTCCCTCAATATTGGGGAGATAATTACACACAAAATATGTCACAAAAGCAGCACAGCATAAACCTTTCTTTTCAAAGGTTGCAATATCAGGTGTTTTGCCTGTTACTGTACTGCTGTCTGTAACTGTTTCCTTATCGGATGTACTCGTTCCGTAAGAAATGTTTGACAGTACGGAAGTTAGTGTCCTCGAACCATAACTGCCAGATTGATAAAGTGTTCCGTCATTTTTTTGCTTTTCCACATCGTATCAGACCAACAATTCACAAAGCAGAGCTTTCGCTCTGCTTTGTGAATTGTAAATGGTTTATATGCCGTAAATATATATCGGAGAGCCTGTAAGCGGTATAGTAACCTTGCCGTTTTCATCCGGAGTATAAATTACCTTGTTGCCCATTATATCTACTACTTTTACGGTATCAGCCACTGCGGTAAATTCGGTTTCGTCCACCTCATACCACTGGTTATTCCATGTAAGGTTGGCGGTACGCATATTAGAGGTTCCAAGTGAATTCTTTTTACCGTTGGAAAGCACTTCGGAGTTAGAGTACGCAACTACAACCTCACCGTAAAGCTCGGTATTAAGCCTGAAAGCCCGAACACCTGCTAGATCATAGGAGTAGGTGCCATCAGACAGATTACCCTCATCGTAAGAATCTATCTTGCCACTGTCCTTAACATAGCTCTCCAGCTGTCTTGTCATATTGGCATAAACTATACCTGACGGCTTTGGCTTAATTACATCAAAGAAATCGGGTTCGTAGAAAAGTCCGAAATTCCATTCGACATCGCTGTTATTAAAACCATTACGGTTATTGACCTTATCTGTCATACAGTAATACTGAACAACATCTACGCCGTGAGCCAAACAAATTGCACCCACTCTTGCAGTATAATCTGCCTGAGCTCTAAGACCTACAGAAGTTGTGATATCAGGCGGTGTAGTATAACCCACCTCGGTTACATAAACCTCCTTGTCGCCGTAGGTCTTGCAGGCGTTTTCAATACGTATCATAGCATCTTCAATATTCCAAAGACTGTTACTGCCGCCTGACTGTGCACCGTAGCTATCCGGCATCCAAGGCTGACCGTAAACATGGAGAGAGCAGATATTGAACTGATCCCAGATAGCATTTCCGTTTTCGTTATTAGCCAAACGGTTAAGCCAGCCCGATTCTGCGGCAGAAAAGCTGGTTGGAACATATTGGAGGTCAGAAAAATTCTCGGTTACATAATTATAGGAGGGTAAATATGTATCCTTATAGAACAAATCGTAAAGTCCGTCTACACCGTAAGCGTCATTGTCACGCAAAGTATAGATGTTCATTTCGTTTCCATACTCTATTGACTGCGCAAATTTCGAGGCACTGTCAGCAGATGCCTTGATTAGCTTTTCAAACTCCGCCGCAAATTCCTCATACTTAGCAATATAAGTTTTATAGGAGTCTGTCAGCTTATAAGCTTCAAATTCGGTATTGTAGGTATCAAGTGCAGTCAGATACTCTGCATATGCGGCGTTGTATTCCTCTACAGCCTTTTCGTATTCCTCTGTAGTTTCGTAATTGCTTTCTGTCGGTTTTTGGGGTTGTGTAGGCTTGGCGGGACCGTCATACAGTTCCTCAAGCTCATCCCTGTAAAGACTTTCAAAGGTTTCGCCCTGATGTGCAATAAAGCGGTCAACACCCAATTCCTGCATATACTCTACATACTTGGGTACGCTTGCGCTGTAGGTTACGTCACCCTCTTTATCTGTACTATAGCTTCCGCCCGTTCCGGTACGTGCATTTGAGATGCCTATTTTAGCTGAAAGCTTTGCTAAATCCTGTATTTGAGAATAGTCCTGTATAAATGTGCCTGTGTCTGCACTTCGCTTTTCAGCACCGACATAAGCAGTAACTGTACTTATGCCAAAAGGACTGGTTGAATTGTGGGTGTAATCATAATCCTCTACGAGAGCAAAGGGATAACATTCTTTATAGCTTGTATTCTCCGAAATAACATATAAATTCAGGTAGTAGATACCGTATTTCCCCGAAATATTAAGCAGTCGGTTAGCCTCACCGTTTACAGGTAAAGTATTGTCAATAAACAGTCCTGCATCTACAACATCGCCGTAGTAATTACGGACATCGTAACGGAGACTGAACTTTGTTTGAGTATTTTTAAGATTGGTAATATTGATATTAAGCTTTACAGAATTACCCTCGATAACCGTAGAGCGTTCGGTATTTTCCTGTGCTACTGCTATACCTGCAGCAAAATCGTCGTTACGGCTACGGAAAAGACCCAAATAATCGGGATTTTGCTTTTCGCTTTGAGCATCAACAAAGGTAAGACTGTAATTATATGCTGCGTCTATAACATTGCCGTCCTCAAAGCTTAAATACAGGCTGTTTCCCCTCAATTCCTTAGAGGCATAGTTTTTAGCAATTTCCTCTCCTCTTAGGAAGGTATACATTTTATGAACATCGTCAGGGCTGTAAATATAAGCAAGACCTTCAAAATCCTGATAAGGCTCATCCAAATTTTCGGGATATATCCACTTGGAATTAACCTTTACCCATTCATTATTATGATCATAGCCCTGTGAATGCTGACGGTTAAGCTTTGAGCGTGAGCCTGAAAGGACAAATTTTTCGCTCTGTCCGATAACTCTCATGTTTACATCAATTGAATTTTCATAAAGTGTGTAAACAGACGTAACTGAGGGCTCTACCCATTCCTCACCTAAAGCAATTGCGTTTTCATACTCTGTAACCGCAAGGCCTGTAACATTATAAATAACCGTAAGCGTTTTATTGCCTTTTTCGTCGGTATTCTCAGAAAAGCTTTTAACGGTGGTGTTTGTAATTTGCGTTCTGCTGTCGCCTGCAATATTAGAAACGATATTTGCATTTCCTGCGCCTGCCAACATATCGTATTTCTGGCCGTTAGCCTTACGTAAGGCTATTACCTCCTCACCGTCAGCGGTAATACCGTAAGCATAGTTATCGGTCTCGTAATAGTACTGCAAAGTAGTAATATCCGAAAGGGCGGAATCGGGTATTTCCAAATTTTCAAGCAAAGAGGTGTCCAAAGCCTCTCCCGGGGTGATAGAGGTAGTGTCAGCAGAAAAGGATGTAGTTGATACTGAAGCTACCGCCTGTGATTTCATTAAAGCAACTGCTTTTTCGTATTCCCTGCTGAAAAGTATAGGCTTTTCACCGAAAAATCCCAAAAGGGAGACTACCATGACCGCCGCTAAACTTAACGCTTTAATTCTTTTTCCGTTCATTTTATAGTCCCTCCATTCACTGCTCATTAAATGCTATAGATAAACCCGCAAGCCATTTTTTCATTCTTACCAAATCTCTAATATCAAATGTACCGTCGGTATTAACATCACTTACAGCAAGAATATTTGTATCACCCGAAAGTATATCCTTTCTCATAGAAGTAATGTCGCTTGCATTGATATCGCTGTCACCGTCAAGGTCACCGAAATAACGCTGGTCGGCATCAAAGGTGATATCCGACTCTGCGGTATATTCCTCTCCGACGGCATAATAGTCGCCTAATTCATCTTTCCAGCCCAGAATGGTTTTACCGATTTCATCAGCTTTATCGGAAAGTACAAATTTATCTCCATATGTCATCAGATAATCGGTTTGTTGAGCTTCAAAAGCCAAACTGTTATTAAAGCTTACGGTAACCTTTTCGCCGGATACCGTCGCTATAGGTGAGCCGCCGTAATTATAAATATTTTCGGAGTTTGTTCCATAGCAAATGCAAACCGATTGACCTTTATTCATATAACCTAAATCAACAACCGCTCTAAGAGGTATACTTCCATAGGCTTGAACCACGGTATCGCCCTTTATTATCAGCACACGGCAGGCGGTACGAGCCTCCGCAAAATCGGAAAGATTAAGTGTAACATTTCCACTTATAGGTGCGGTAAATCTCATATAAATTCCCATATTGTGCGTTTTGCCGTCTTTACCGTTACCCAAACCGACCGCCACCATAAATCCCTTGTTCTGATACGGCATACCTATCTCCCGATGGGCTCCGCTCGCTGAGTAGGAAGTGCCTAAGGTAGCGTGCAGGGTTCCTACGCCTCCATACGAATAGGTAGAGCTGACAGCACCGTCAGCATTTACCACCATTGCAAGAGGGTTATACCACTTTCCTTTTCGTATAACCTCATAGGGCTTAAGAACTGCCGTAAGCTTAGAAGCATCGTCACCCTTAGTATAATTCATATAACCCAAGGTGTCATTATCGGTAACACCGTCTGCCGTTTCTATGGGGTTTTCAAAGCTTCCGAATTCCCAAACAGCACCTGCCTTTTCGGTAAGACTGGCTGTACCATAGGCTTTATTATTGAAATAATCGCTTTCAACATAATCTACTGCTCGGTATTTGTAAGCCGCAGTACCGTCCGAATCGGTGGTTTCTTCCTTTAAGGTTACACGTGGGATACCAATGTGAATTTCGGTTTCGGTATCACTTACCGCATTAAGCCATACTGTTTCTCCTGCTTTAAGACTTAAAAGTGCCGCATAACCGCTTTTATCGGTGCTGTAATTTCTCGGTCCGTCAATAACAGTAAATGTACCGTTTTTATCCTGCTTTAAAACGCTGTATTTTACATCTGCATTATTCTTTACTTCAATAGGAGCTATAATTTCATAATCTCCACCTTGAGGTGCAGTAAATCCGAACAGCATCTGCTCGTCGGCATTTGCGCTGAAAATTACCGTACGTCTGTTATTGGCAGTCTCCTCGCTTTTAACCGCATCCAGCGCATAACGCACACTATAGGTAGAATAAGCGGCTTCATTGCTTAAAGTGTATGTAGCTGTTACACCACTACCGCTTTTATCGGAGGAATCCAGATAAATAACAGTATCTGCATTATCAGCATTGATTACCGTTTCCATGCCGTCAGCTGTTACCTTTACTATCTCGGAGGCGCCGTTTTCACCGCTCACCTGAACAGTAAATGAGCCGCTTGTGTCCGCCGATACAGGAAGCTCGATATTTCGAGCGCCGTCAGGTGACATATAGGTGTATTTTTTACCGCGGACTGCCACCAAAACCGCCTTTAAGCCATCGGCTTTTGCGCTGTCCCAACTAAGTGAAGTACCGTTTTCGGTGTTTTCACACTTTAGTCCGTAATTGGCAATAGGTGTTTCAAAGCCGTCGGGGACTGCGGCAGCGGTGGCATATTTCCAAACAGAATCCTCGCTTGACGGGATAACCCCGCCCGAATAAACCGAGTCCATTGCGGTGTAAACACCGTATTTTGACCTTTTGGAATTTTCCTTTGCTAAAGTCAAAGCATCGGTGCCGTCCATAGTCTGACCTGTCAAACCGCTGAAAACAGTCTTCATAAAATGAGTAAGGTCATTGTATATATCGGTGGTATCAGTATAAAGCTCCTGCTGAGGTCTTACATATAAAACGGGGTTCCAGGATATACCTATACTGTGGCTTGAAGCGACAGAAGTGTCGGACGTAAGCTCGAAACGGATATCATCCCCTGCGTTTACCGATATATCCAGTTCTTCGATATTGACAAAGGTTGTAGTTTCGTCTATTACCAAATAGCCACTTTCGGGATACACGTTTTCTCCGTTTTTAGTTATCCTTAAAAGGGCTCTGTAGCCATAGCCGCTTGTAAAGTATGTACTGAACATAGAGACTGTGTGGGTTGCTATATTAACATAGCCGTCCTCCTTAGCGGTATATGTAAGAGCAGTTGCGGGTATGGAATCCAAAAGGTCAAAACCTCCGAATCTGTTCCAAAGCCTCATAAAACCTTTCGGACCTATTCCGGTAGCGTGTTTGAAGGTATCTGCTTTGTACTTTGAGCTCCATTCAGTTTCTGTTAAATCCTTAAAATTGGTATAATCGGTATCGCCCGTGTACCAATACCCCCACACCATTGCGGTCATAAAATCCCACATAGGCTCATTGCCGTCAAGCGCAAACTGGTAAGAGAAAACATTATCCGAATTCTCGGTGTTATTTTCGGCGCTCCAATCCTTTACAGCGCTGTAATACTTAGGGGTTGCTTCGTTTTCGGCATCGGTTCCGTTAATTAGTGTAGTTGCCGCAACCGTACCAAAAGTAATAGCCGCCGCAAGCATAAAAGATAGAAAAACAGCCGATAACCGTTTAATATTCTTTAAACGCATTAAGAGAAACTCCTTTTCTTAATTTTACCAATTGTTCTTATGTTTCTAATAAAAATTATTATGGTTGGCATTAACTACTAAAAGAAAAAGGCGTGAGAGGGTCACGCCTTTTTTCTATTTACGAATAAGCTTTCTGAGAGGTGTTATAATGGGCAATATCAAAACCGATGCAAAAACATTACCTATACAGTGAACTATATCAAAAGGAAGTCCTGAAATTATCCAAGCCACAGTCCCTTTAAAATCCAAGCCGAACATAAGCGCCTGTGCAGGAGCATAAAGTGTGCCGTAAAACAGACCGTGAAGTCCGCAAACAACGGAATAAACCATTGCCGCAATAGGCTTCGGCATGTTTTTAGGCAGAAGCATTACCGCCGCCCATAATACTGTCCATATATATAGATACGGCACCCACCATGGGCTGAAGCCGCCGTAAAGTCCGGTTAAAAACACGAATATGTATATAGGTATAAGTGCCTTTGTTCTGAACAATACGGTGAAAACCACTATAAACATACCTATAAGGTGCACATTCGGCAGAAATTCCATCAGCAGCTTGGAAACAAACATCAATACTCCGAGTAATGGGAAAAGTGATATTTCCCAGCCTTTAAGCTTCATTATTTTTCTACCTTAAAGCTGTAATTGCCACCCTCTGTAATTTCGGTTTTATCTACACCTGTCTGTGCATATTCACCGTCAATGTAAAATGCCCAATATGTTCCGTCAACATTATAGTCTGCGGTAATACCGTTCACTTCCTTGACATACAGTCCGTAGTCACCGTCCTCACCTTTAATAAGACCGTAGCTCTGTAAGGCTGCACCAACTGTTGTTTCGTCGGTTTTAACGGTGAATTTTTTCTCAAAGCCATCCTTGTCCACTACCGAAAAGTTAAACTCCTTAGAGCCTTTACCTACGGTTTCAGCCTCGCTTTGCGAGGAAACTTCGGGCGTAGATGCCTGTGAGACGGTATCCTTCCCGCCGCACGCTGTCATAGTAAGTGCCATAGCCGCAATAAGCACAAAGAAAATAACTGACGATGAAAATTTTATAATGAGATTTTTCATTTTCATTTCTCCTTATATTTTGTCAAAACCAAAATCGGCACTCGCAATAATTTAAGGTTTTGCATATAACAAAGGTTTTCCGGCTTAACACCAAATTTACAGAGCCTTCTCAATTTCTCAATGGCTTTTCGGCTTTGCGACCAAGCTATACTGCAAATTATATAAATGTGTATCACGGCGACGTGCTCGCACAGGATTTTCACCATGTTTCCCTTTAATTATAAATTTTGTGTTTTGAATTATTTCGTTTGCGAAAACAACCAAGTGTACGTAGTCATATCACGGAAAGCGCTGCTGTAAGAATCATGAGCGATACACTCGTATAATGATATTTTCACATTTTGTGAGCCAAGCTTTAATATTGCATTATATAATGATTTAGAGTTTTCACAGCTCACAACATTGTCTGCAGTACCGTGATGAAACCATATCGGTAAATTTACAAACCGATTAGCACTTGCCGTATCATACCAGCCTGCAACAACCTGTACTGCGGCAAAAAGGTCATTATAATGGTCTGCCATTGTAAGCACTCCGTAGCCGCCGAACGAATACCCCACAGCATAATATCTATTTTCATCACAGGAATACTGTTTTGCAATAGCATCAAGCAGTCTTTTAACCGTTGCCAAGGTTCCGTTATAACCCGAACCTTCCTCATAAATATTCCAACTTTTATCTGATGGGCATTGCGGAGCTATAAGAACAGCATTATCCAAATAATCGGGTGCCTCTCTTTGCATTATTGAGAGAAGGCTTACATGGCGCTCGCCGTCACTACCCCCTACACCGACACCGTGCAGATAGAGTAACACCGGATAGCTCTTGCTCGAATCATAATTTCTGGGCAAAACCAAGCAGTAAGCAATACTGCTTTGAGCTTTGGTGTCATAAAAATGATTTACAAGAACATTTCGCCTTGCAAAAATACCTTTCTTTGTAGGGTCTCCCTCGGATGCTGTTTGCTGACTCGACACAGGCTCGCTTTCACTATCATCATTATCGGCAGACGGATAAGTACTTACTGAAACTGAATTTTGCGCCGAACTTTCTGTAGCTGTTGCGGACGATTGCTCTTTGGATGCTTCTGTGTTACCTAAACCGTTTGCAGCGGTTACAGATGATTGTTCTTTGGGTATTTCAGCCCTGCTCGAACTTTCTGTAGCTGTTACAGATGATTGCTTTTCACAAGCCTCGGTGTCACTTGTGACTGCACTGATATTGCTTTCGGTTTTTTCCGATTTGCCGCATCCTGCAAGCAAGACAAATACCATTAACACAAGTGATAATAAAGCTCGAACTCTCATTGAAATCATTGCTCCTGATTTATTTTACATCAAGAACCCATTCTTCACGTTTTCTGAATTTGTTGGCAAACTTTTTATTCAATACGCCTTTTTCCTCTAAGTGGATATAGCATGCTCTATCGCAGGCATTACCGCAAATAGAAGAAATATAGCTATGCATAATAGGCGGATAGTAAGAAATTTCATTGATAACCTCACGGGCTTCATCCGAATTTAATTGTTTTTTGCCGTTAAGAATATCAAGCCTATCCTCCCTGTCGGGAAAAGCGTTTTGCGACATAAACGGGTTCTTGGACATATTTGCACCTGCATAATATGCGGCGCATTGCCAAGGCTCTTTCACCTTATCGTGAATAGCATTACCGGGACATGCTTTAACGCATTTGCCGCAGTTATCACAAATATGAGGAACAAACTCTGCTGTAGGCTCTAATTCAGCATCTGTTAAAACGAAGCAATATCTCTGCAGAGGGCCGAAGTCATCGGTAAGTAAAGTTCCGCTCATTCCGATTTCACCAAGACCGCATTTTGAAGCCGCCAATTCATAATTCATCTGATATTCAGCTTTTTTGCCACGATATACTTTATTGTAAAGCATTTCAGGATTAGTGCTGTTATCCTCCTGCATTATGGTTTGAGTCTTTTTTTGGGGAATAGCAACAAATCCGTTTTCCTCTAAAATCCTTGCACAGCGAAGTGCCATCATAGGCATTACGGTTTCTTCAAGAACCTCTTTTGCCATAGTGGTGTAATGATGGTAAGAAGTACCCTCTTCAATGCCTCGGTGTGTTCCACGTAAAATTCGGTAGCAAAGGCAGATAACCGACTTTGTTTCCGGCAAAATCTTGAAAATAGGATCGTTTTCATCAAATCGACTTGCCGGTGCGATGCCTATTAAATCAGGTCCGAATGACATTCCTTTAAGTTCGTTAATCTTATTGATCATATTATTTTTGCCTCCTTTAAGTGCTTAAAGCAGACGTAATCACATTTCTTACCGCAAAGGCAAGGAACATAACCGCTTTGAGTATTTGGTAAAAAGTCAATTTCTTTAAAGATTTCTCTGGCAGTTTCAGCGTCAAACCTCTTATCACCGTTTAATATTGCTTCTCTTTCGGGGTTGTCCTTCAAAAAGTCATCCGTCATAAAAGGATTTGATTTATGTACACCACGGTAATATACAGCACATTGCCAGCTGTCAACACCGCTTTCTGAAATTGCATGACCCGGACAGGCTTTAATACATTCACCGCAATTATCGCAAAGCTGTGTTTCTACAATCGGGTCTTCTTCAAGCTCTAAATCGGTCACTATAAAGCAATACCTCATACAGGGACCGTATTTAGGATTTATAACCCTGCCGTTAAGACCCAATGTACCGAGACCGCACAAAACAGCCGCTGTATCGGTATTTAATATTACTTCGGGTGCAGGCTTTTCGGGAGAAACCGGCTCGGAGTATATTATTTCGTATACATCGGTTACTTCAGGATTACCGCTTTTATCACCCTTTACACGCATATTAGGTACACTTCTTTGAGTGCAGGCATCGTAGCCCTCGTTTTCAATGATTCGAGCCATTTTGCAAAGGAAAATTGTTGAAAATTCCTCATCAATATACTTTACACCAATTGAAGTATATTGATAGCTTTGTGTCCCATTTTCCATTGCACGGTAAAAACCGCTGGGCACATAAAAGCCAAAACCTATAACCGATTTAGCATAGGGAGAAATTGAAGCGGGATTACATTCCGGACGTTCGTTTTTAAACCTCTCAACTCCGGCAATACCGCATACCGCTGCGCCGTATTCAATAGCTTTTTGTTTTATATATTCAGCATTCAGTACCATAACAAAACCTCCTATCTGTCCATACGCCAAGGCTTACCGCTTCTGAGAGGATTTTTAAATTTGCCCTCAAGACAGCCGCCTTTTTGTTCAAGCATACTAACACATCCACGTAAGCATCCGCCGCATTTTGCCATTGCATAACCAACCCAAGAGGGCAAATATGCTTCAAGAGCACGTGCCGCAGCAACCTCGTTTTCAGGTGTCATTTCAACCTTGCTCTCCAAGAAGTCTTTGTTCTCGTCAAATACGTGAGCAGGGACAAAGGGATTATAATATTTGTTAGCCGCTGTGTAATATGTATTGCAACGCCAAACGTCGATATCTCCCCAAGTACACTCTTTACCGCCGACATTAACCGTTATACTCTTTGTTTTGTCGGTAGGAATACATCCGCCGGGACATTCTCTTGCACATTTCATACACATTCTGCAAAGCTTGGGACCGTTATACATCGGATCAGGCTCAAGCTCAGCATCTGTAAACAGGAAAACAACTCTTTGCATAGGTCCGAATTCGGGAGTTAAAAGCATTTTACTCCAGCCGATTTCACCGATACCGCAAGCAACGGCACAAAGTCTGAAATGTATAAGTAAATCAGGCGGTACATTTCCCTCTCTTGTAGCACGGGTATGGGGCATGGTTCTGCGGTCGCCGGTTATACCGTTGCCGGAAGAATCCATACTAAAGGCTTTTTCCTCGGGCGAATATGTCTGACCGAGCTTGCCGTCCATATCGGACTGAATACTTCTGGCACCCGTATTACGGTAAACAAAAGCCTCATAGCCTTCGTCCTCAATCATTCTGCCTAATTCATACAGTACGGCAGGACCGAACATCTGGTTTGTACCGCCGTAGGCCAGTGACGGATACTGATAAAACTGTGTGCCGGTTTCAATACCTCGCTGTACACCTCTCGGAATACGAAAAGCAAGACAAATTATACTTTTCGCATCAGGATACATGAGACGGGGATTCCATAAATCGGGAGTATCTTTAAAACGATCCATAGAACCTATGCCACATATATCAGCACCTGCGGCTATAGCCGCTTCTTTAATCATTTTGCTTGTTAACATATTGTCCCTCCAATATAAATTTTATAACTTGACTTTAACACAAAACAAGCATATAATCAATAAAGAAAATACACATAAATCTTTCAAAAACAAATATTTTAGGAGAACACAATAAAAATGACATTGGAAAATATCAATCCTTTTATCAGGAGGGCTTTTCGTCTAATGCGTGCCCCGTTTAACGAAACCGTTAAAAGTGCCGATTGTAGGCTCTTTTACATACTTGAAGGCAACGGTTCAATTACAATAAACGATACTGAATATCAATTTGAAAATGACTCTATCGGCTTGTGGCCGTCGGGCACGGAATATTGTTGGAATTTTTCAAAAAACAATAATTGCAAGCTGGCAATTATAAACTTTGATTATACACATGAATTTTCTCAGAATGCCGAAATGATTCCCCTTATAAATAAATCGGATTTTAATAATTGTACAATACTTAAATCTGATGATTTTACCGATGTTACCGCTCTTAATACTCCCATTTTTCTTACCCATATGCATCTTTTTAAAAAAGAGGTTGTTAATCTTATTGATGAGTTTGAAAGTCAAAAAATGTATTCATCGGAGCTTGCCTCGAGCATGCTAAAGCAGCTTATAATAAAAGTAGCTCGTCATGCCTCTTCGACAGCTAACACACAGTCAAAAATTGAACCTATTTTAGAATACATCCGCTTAAACTACGATAAAGAAATAACTAACCGCTCATTAGCTGAAATTGCGAATTATCATCCCCACTATGTTAATATTTTAATGAAAAGCTATACAGGCACAACCTTGCGTTCCTATTTAATAGATTACAGATTGGCAGAAGCATTAAAAATACTCCTCA